>JAIRRR010000073.1 GCA_031255875.1 Treponema sp. | reverse complement strand
GCGGAGGAAATCCGTTCCCTGGTCGAAAACGGGACCCCCCCGGCCCTGCTGCGGGCCATGGATCAGATCCGCTCCCGGCAGCTCGGGGCCACCGAATTCGGCCGGCTGATGAACGCCCTGGCGGTCACCCTGCTCCAGAAACTCTACCCCGCGGTCCAGGCCCAGTTCCCGCCGGTCGATCCGCCCCAGACCCACGTATATACGAAAATTCTCCGGGAAGCCGAGCGGGACACCTACACGCCGCCTTCCCCGGCCTCGAATGACTACCTGGAATGCGTGCTGCCCTTCATGGCCTTTCTCAGGGAAGGCCGGAGCGAGCGCCTCTTGATAGCCCTGCCGGATCTGGAAAAGGGCCGGGCTCTGAATCCGGCCTCGGTGCTGGCGCCCTTTTTCATGGGGCTTGTCTACGAGCGCTCGGGCCGCACCGAGGAAGCCTTTAACGCCTATACCCTTGCCTACGGCATTTCCGCCGAATGTTATCCTGCGGCTATAGGCCTCGCCCGGGTCATGGAAGCCCGGGGGCAGATGCAGGACGCAATCAGGATATATTCGGACCTGGTAATACGCAACCCCGACAATGTCACGATCAAGCGCCAGCTTGCCATTGCCTATTACCGCAACCAGGACTGGTCCCGGGCGGAACCGGCCATCGCCGAGATACTCCAGCGGGACAGCCGGGACCGCCAGTTCATCCTTATGCGTGCCCACGTATTTGTGGAGCAGGGCCAGTTCCTCCAAGCCCAGGTCCCCCTGGACGTATACGGGACCATGGACACCAACAACCGGCTCTACCTCTTTCTGCGGGCCAGGGTCCAGGCCGAAGGCTACCGCAACCGGGACGCCGCCCTGAACTACCTCAGATCAATACTCCGCGGCGATCCCGGCGACGACGAAGTCTCCCTGTACGCGGCCCGCCTCCTCATGGAATCCAGCCGCCGGGAAGACCAGGCCGAGGGCGCCGAACTTCTCCGCCGTCTCCTGGACACCCCCGACCCTTCGCCCCAGGTACGGAATCTGGCGGTCCAGGACGCCATACGGCGGCAGGCCTGGAGCGAGGCCCAGGGTCATCTGGAGCCCCTTTTAAGGGACCGCCGCTCCGCCCAGGATCTGTTCAACTCCTATGCCGTGGAGCAGGGCCTCGGGAACAACGCCGCGGCGCTCCAGGCGGCCCGCGAACTTTACGAACGGGACCCCTCCAACGAAGACGGGGTAACGGCCTATATTTCCGCGCTCATCGATACGGGCCGCCAGGACGAGGCCGGCCGCATGATCGCGGACCGCCTCGCGACCCTCGGCGGCGGCGCGCTCAAGGGGCGGTATTACTACCTCCGCAGCCGGCTCCGCGGCAGCGAGGAATCGGTTATGAACGACCTCCGTTCCTGCCTTTTCGAGGACCCCCGCAATTTGGACGCCCTTATCGCCATGTTCGAGATCTACCAGCGCCGCCGGGACGACCGCCGGGCCGTTTACTATCTCAAACAGGCCCTGGCCCTGGCGCCGGACAATCCCCGGCTTAAACGCTGGGAGGTCGAGTACGCCGCCCAGCTTGGAAACTGATCCGGGAAAGCGGGGCCGGCATTTTATTGGAAGGCGCGTCATGCTGCGGGCCGAATTTCGCTTGCTTTCGGCTTGTTTTTAACGCGCAAATCTGTTAGAATCTGCTTTGTAGCGGGCCCCCGGGAACCCCGGGCAGGCCCCTATAGCGAACGCCAGGAGGCTCTATTGTGCAGAAATACGTTTGCAATATTTGCGGATATGTGTACGATCCCGCGCTCGGAGACCCGGACAAGGGGATCGCGCCGGGAACTCCCTTTGAATCCATTCCCGACGACTGGGTTTGCCCGGTCTGCGGTGTCAGCAAAGGCGAATTTTCCCCGGACTGACGGAACTTCGCGGTCTGTATGCTTTCCAGAGAAGATTTTGTTTTCACCATCGGTTACGACGGCCCTGCGGCGGTAGTGGACGGCCAGGCTAAAAGACGCTTTGGCTCCCTGTCTACAGCCGAACTCGCGGAAAAGGGGCTGTTCCGGGCCGCTTATTCGTCGGCGGTCTATTCAAAGGATCCGGCGGAAATCAGGGCGGTCTCGGAAATGTACCGCAAGGCAATCGCCGCGTCCGGGGACGGGGCTTCCGCTGCTCCTTCCCCGGACAGGCTTTTCGGAGTATTCCCCGTGGAGGTTAGGCGGATCATTGTTTTGTAATACCGAAAAAGGGGGGATAAATGATGAAGAGGATACTGTTCCTCGCGTTATTCTGCCTGATTGTCTTTGGCGCTTATACGCAAAGCGTTGACAAGGACCGTTACGCGGAAATAACCTACGACGATCTCATGGCGTGGATCGATACCGAATCCGAAAGCGGTATGCCGGAACGTTTTAAAATGTACCTGGTCTACGACGGCCCCTCCAGCCCGGGGTACAATTTCAAGGACGGGGACGATGATCTTATCATGTCCTCGGATACCGAGCTGGATTTTGAAAAAGGGCAGGAAGTGGCGGTCTA
>JAIRRR010000084.1 GCA_031255875.1 Treponema sp. | reverse complement strand
GGCCGGGTCCTTCGCCGGCTACGCCGGCGGGATCCCGGTCCGGGGGAAGCCGGCCGCGTTGCACGGCCCTGCGGCTTGAATGAAAATCCCTCGCGGGGAATTGGCCTTCCGGCCAATTCCCCGTATAATTTCACTGTGAAGAAAAAAACCTACTTGGAGTGTTAGGAATAATGCAATCGATTGACCAAGACAGAGCTATTCTCAGGGAGCTCGCCCAAAAAGTCGCCGAAATCGCGGCCCTGCCGGTGCAGGAGGAAAAAAAGCGGCTCTGGAAGGCGCTCAACGGCCTTTCGCCCGAAAGACCCATGGTCACGATCGACCAGGTCTGCTGGAACGAACTCAATGCCGACGGAGCGCTCGGCCTGCGATGTTCCGACGGACTCTGCCGTTTCTATGAAGACCGGTTCCTCAAAGTCCTCTACCAGTGGGAAAAGTTCCCTGTGGACATGGTTGTGGAAGACTATATCCGCGTTCCCCTGGCCCTCGTCGACGCGCCCACAGCGGTGAATAACCTCCCCGGATCCATGTTCGGCATGAAAATCCAGGAGCACACTCTGGCCACCGATGCGGCCAACGATATCGTGAGCCACGGTTATGAAAACCAGTTCGCTTCCATCGATGACGTCATGCAAAAAATCAGGATGCCCGTGGTCGGCCATGATAAGGCCGAAACCCGGCGGCGCCTGGAAAAGGCCCACTGGCTTTTTGACGGCATCATGCCCCTGCGCGAAGAAGGCTGGGGTTACGACCCCTATCTCTCCTGCTGGGACCCTATCGGCATGTGGATGAGTATGACCGAGCTCCTTATGGGCCTGGTCGATAATCCTGACTTAATGCATGCGCTCATCGGGCGGCTTGTGGCGGCCTATATGTCCATGCTGGATCAGCTTGAGGAACAGGGCCTCCTCTACCGTTACCCCCAGGCTACGGTTCATACTACAGGCGCCTGGACGGATAAACTTCCCGCGCCCGGCTTCGACCCCGAACGGCCCCGTACCAGGGATCTCTGGATGTACGCCATGGCCCAGCCCCTTGTCTCGGTTTCGCCGGCCATGTATGAGGAATATGAAATCGACTACCTCATGCCCGTCTTCGACCGTTTCGGCTTGGTCTACTACGGCTGCTGCGACCCCCTGGAACACAAGATGGACGCGGTCCGCCGCATCCCGAATCTCCGCAAAATCTCGGTCAGCCCCTGGGCCAATCGCCGGAGTATGGCCGAGCAGCTAGGCCGCGACTATGTCCTTTCCAGTAAGCCCAACCCGGCCTTCCTCGCATGGGATGTTTTTGACGAAGAGGCCGTTAGAGCGGATCTGATGCAGACAAAGGATCTGGCCCGTCAGTACGGCTGTCCCCTGGAAATTATCTTCAAGGACATAAGCACCGTACGCTACGATCCGTCGAGACTTACAAAAATAGCGGATATTGCGATGAATATTGCGTGTGATTGAAGCAGCGGCGAAGAGCACGGCGGCGAACATCGCCGCTCTGTTTGACGAGGCGAGAGAATACGGACATCCGCACCCCTCCCTTCTAATTTATCTGCTCCAGCCATTTCCCTATGGTACGTTTTTCCCGGTCAAACTCCGCGCCCACTTTTACCAGCGTCTTCCCCTCCGCGCTATACGGCAGCAGATACCCCTTGCCGTCTATCTGTTCCAGCGCTTCCTCCGCCGTGCCGCTCCCCGACAGCTTGAACTCGAACACATAGACCGTGTCCTTTCGGATTACCATCATGTCGCTGCGGCCCGTCGCGGAAGCCACCTCGGACTGCGCGAACTCCCCCATCAGGCTGAAAACCAGGTACAGCGGCGTCTGGTAGTGGTACTCGCTTTGTTCTGTCAGCGGGTAAGGTATGCCGGAAAACAGGGCGCGGAACCGGTTCATAAGCGATTCGATGTTACGGGATTCCAGGTCTTTGATGAAGTTCCCGATGTACAAACCGCTCCTGCCGTTGCTTACCCAGGGGCTGTACGCTCTGAGCAGTTCATGTAAGAAGCCGTATTCCACCTCGCCGTTGGGAAAGCCCAGGGTGTATTCCTGTAACTCGCTGTCATAACTTTTTATGGTAAGATAGCCGCTCTGGTAGAGGAGGGGGACGGGGTCGCGGTTGTCAAAACGGTAGTCCATCACCGCGCCGGCGCTTATGCGGACGTCGCCTTTGAGGGAAGGCAGATCGTAATTTATGTCCGCCAGCGCCTTGACCAGGAAAGTGGGGGTCCCGGTCTCGAACCAGTAGTACAAAAAATCCTTTTTCTTTAAAGTGTTGAGCAGGCTGAAAGGGTTGTAGACCTTTTCCCCCCGTTTTGAAAAAAGGTAGCCATTGTAGCGTTTCTGCAATTCATCCATCGCTTTTTCAAAAGGCATATCGTTTTTTTCGGCCAGGCTTTGTATGCCCGGGACAAAGCGGCTTTCAAGTTCCGCCTGGGTTATCCCGCACAGGGAGGCGTAGTCGTCGGCCATGCTGATATCCTCAAGCTGGTTCAGTTCGCTGAAAATACTCACCTTGGAGAATTTTGTAATGCCGGTAATCAGGTAGAACCTGAGCCACTGGTCGGCGGATTTTAACACGCCGTAAAAGGCCCGCAGGGTGTCCCGGACCTCGTTACGGCGCTCCTCGCCGGCCGTTTCCAGCAGCGGCTTGTCGTATTCGTCGACAAGGACGACCGCTTTCCGCCCGGCCTTTTCGGCCGCCCGCCGGATAAGCCCCCAGAAACGCGCGGGGTAATCCGCTTCGTCCGGGTTTTTCCCCAATCCCTCTTCCAGCAGCGCCAGATTGGCGTTCAGGGAGGATTCCAGCCCGCCGCCCCGGCGGTAATCCCCTACGTTAAAATCGATGTGTAAAACAGGGTGCTCAAGCCATTCCTCTTCAAGCCCCGCGACGGCAAGGGCCGGCTGCCCCGCTATTTCCGAAAAAAGCTCCTTCCTGCCCTCGAAGTACGCCTTGAGGGTGGACAGGAGGAGGCTTTTGCCAAAACGCCGGGGGCGGCTCAGAAAATAAGGCTTGCCTTCGTGAACAAGCCGGCAGATATGCGCGGTTTTATCGATGTAGACATATCCCTCGGTACGGATCGTACTGAAATCCTGTATCCCGACGGGGTATTTCCTTATTTCCATGCTCCAAGTATAACACTTTGGGGCGAATATACAAAGGTACATGAGAATTGACAAGCCCCCGCAGACCTGTTAAGCTGATCCGCAGATTATGAAACTGAAACTGATCTATCCCAGGTGGGAAAAGCTGCCCGGGCAGACTACTTTTAACCTCCCGCCCCACGGGCCGGTTGTTTTTGCCGCGGCGCTGCCCGGATATGTCGATATCTCCTTTACCGACGAAAATCTCGAAGACATCGACTTTGACGAACCCTGCGATCTGGTCGCGGTCTCCATGATGCTGAGCACCCAGGTAAAGCGGGGCTGGGCTATCGCGGACAAATTCCGCGAACAGGGCAAGCAGGTAGTTTTCGGCGGTATCGCCGCCATGCTTCACGCCGAGGAAACCAT
>JAIRRR010000267.1 GCA_031255875.1 Treponema sp. | reverse complement strand
TCGCGGGAAATTGGAAACGCGTTTAACTTTATGCGCCTGGAAAACCTCCACGCGAGCTACCAGATTACCCGGCAGCTCGCGAAGTTCCCCGAAATCCGGCAGGGGGACTTTGTCGTGGTGTCCCCGGATACGGGCGCCGTGGACAGAAACAAGTTTTACGCCACCGCCTTCAAAAAACCGCTGGCGCTGCTCTACAAGGAGCGCGACTATTCCAAGGTGACAAAGGACGCGGCGGACAATAATATTTCCGAAATAAAACTTTTGGGGAATGTAAGGGACAAGACGGTCTTTATGGCTGATGACATGCTCGGCACCGGGGGCACCCTGCTCAAGGCGATGCGCTTTCTCAAGGAACAGGGGGCGGGAAAGGTTATCTGCGCCGTAAGCCTTCCCCTGTTTTCCGGGAACGCGATTGAGTATTTTGATAACGCCTATAGAGAAGATCTCTTTTACCGCATCATCGGCACCAACGCCATTTATCAGGAAGAACTGCTAAAGCGCGAGTGGTATATCAGCGTAAATATCGCAAAGCTTTTTGCCCAGGCTATTTCCAGGCTCCACCAGGGGCAGTCACTGAGCTCGCTCCTGGATAACCGGGAAGTGATCGAAAAACTTTTAGCGGTTACTTGACCGCCGGGGGGCCGCCGTGAAAATTTTTCTGATTCCGGAAAAAGTATCCGCCCTCATCTTCGACATGGACAACACCCTCTACACCCACGACGGGTATATACGCTACCAGATTGAAAGCCTCATAAAAAAACTTGCGGAAAAGCAGGGGGCAGATTTTGACGAAACGAAGGGCGCTATCGAAGCCCGCCGCAGGAAACACGCGGAAGAAAACAAGGGCGCCGCAATCAGCCTGGGCAATATATTTAAAAGCTTCGGCGTGAGCATGGAGGAGACCATCCGCTGGCGGGAGGAACTCTTCCGCCCGGAACTGTTCCTGCGCAGGGACGGGAAGCTGCGGGAGGCGCTGCTCCGCCTGGCCGCCCGTTTTTCCCTGGGCCTTTATACCAACAACCCCGTGCTGGTCGCCAGGAAAACGCTCGCCTGCCTCGGAGCGGAGGACTGTTTCCCGGTCATTGTAGGGCTGGATACCTGCCTTGTTTCAAAACCGAGCGGCCTTTCCCTCCGCAAAACGGCGGAGATGCTGGGCGCGGATACCGGGCTCTGCGTTTCCGTGGGGGACCGTTACGACATCGATCTTGCCCTGCCCCTGGAAATGGGCATGGGGGGCATACTGGCGGACAACGTTTCGGACGTATACCGGCTTCCGTCTGTTTTTGAAGACGCGGGATTCCGCCTATGATGGCCCTTTACTTTTTGCCGGCGGCCTTTACCCTGGCCCTCGTCATCGGCCTGTACTCCGTGTACGACAACCGCAGGATCCTGAAAGCCAACCTGGTCGTCTATTCGTTCAGCGCGGTGTCCATGATCTGGACCGCCGCTGTCTGGGTTTGCTTTATGGACTTTGACCCGGCCCTCCGGCGGGCGGGGCTCTTTGTCGCCGAAGCGGCCACGGCGACGCTGCTGCCGGTAATTACCGGCGCTTATATCAAAATCGGGAAGAAAATAAAATTCTGCGTATACGGAGCGCGGGCGCTTATCGCGGTCTACTTTGTCTTCATGGTATTTCATTGCCTGGGCCTTTTGGTCCGCATGGAAATACATGACGGAAGGCCCGTAATTGTCTCCGAAAAAAATATTTTCCTCTATGCGTATCTCGCCTACCATGTGGTAGCGATAATTTTTTGGTGCATCTCCGTTTCTCTTGTAGCCTATAGGGACGGCCATAAACGGGAAAGGATAACCCCCTTCCTGATCTGCCCGCTGCACCTTGCCGGCCTTTATTTCTTTCTTCTGCGCTTCGCCGATCCCTCTACCCGGCTCGTCGGCTGTTTTGTCCAGACGGCGGGCCTGGTGTGCTTTTACATATTTTTCAGAAAGTTCAATATCCGCAGTTTTTCGGAAACCCAGATGGCAAAACTGGCGTTCGCCCAATTCGGGGGGGCCTATCTTGCCACGGATCAGCAGGGCGATATATTTTACGCAAGCAACGGCGCCCTTGATTTTTTCGGCATGGACATCAAAGGAATACAGAAAAAAAATATCAAGAATCTTTTTGCCTTCGAGGACGACCCCCTGCCGTTTGACCGGTACCAGGCGGGGACAGACGAATGCCGCGCCCAAGCCATTGACAGCGGCGCGCTCTGCCATGTTTCGTTTTTTTACGAGAAGGACCCCTGGGACGAGCTTGTCTGCGTAGTTATCAGGATTGAAGATATTACCGAACAGGATCAGCTTATCAGGCAGCTGGAGCAGGCCAAACTGAGGGCCGAAGACGCCGCCCGGGCGAAGAACATCTTCCTGGCAAATACCAGCCACGAAATCCGCACCCCGATGAACGCCATCCTCGGCATGGTGGAACTTATCCTGCGCCAGAAGATAAGCCAGAGCGTGTACGAACACGCGATGAGCATCAAACAGGCCGGGACCAGCCTGCTTACGATCATCAATGACGTGCTGGATTTCTCCAAGATCGAGTCCGGAAAGCTGGACATCGTCCCTTCGGAGTACAGCTTCTCTTCGCTCATCGACGACTGCGTCAGCATTATCCGCATGAGGATAGCCGAAAAACCCCTGATCTTCGTCGTAAACGTCAACGCAAAACTGCCGGACAGGCTTCTGGGGGACAGGGTGCGGGTGCGCCAGGTGATGATCAACCTCCTTGCCAACGCGGTCAAGTACACCAGGAAAGGGCATATTATTTTTTCCATTACCGGGACAATTCCGCCGCCCGCCAGGAGGCGCCGGGGCAAAGCTCCGGCAAGATCGCCGGCAGAGGGCGGCAGCGGGCGGGTCATTTTGAAAGTAGAAATACGCGACACCGGGGTGGGAATAAGGGAAGAGGACATAGAAAGGCTGTTCGGGGAATTCCAGCGCCTGGACAGCCACCGGGTGCACAGCATCGAGGGGACCGGCCTGGGCCTGGCCATCAGCAGGGGCCTCTGCCGGCAGATGGGCGGCGACATAATGGTCCGGAGCAAATACGG
>JAIRRR010000209.1 GCA_031255875.1 Treponema sp. | reverse complement strand
ATATCCTCTTGCAGGGTTGAATAGTGTATCCGGGACCCGCCGGCGCCTATAAACCTGACGGACTTTAGCCCGGGCTCTTTTTCCAGGAGCAGGGCGGAAAGCCGCCCCCGTTCCGCAATGTCATCGTCGTCCCGGATTGGCAGGAAGCTGCGCCGCAGGGCCTGTTCCCCGGTAAAAGCGGAAAAACTTTCATCGAGCCGGGCGAAATAGCCCTGGACGGCCTCGCTGTCCTGTTCCGCCTCTTTGATCGCCGCCCGGCTTGCCGAGGGATTGTAAAAGCGGGTCTCGATCAGGCCGAAAAGCCCCGTATACGCCGCGATCAAGAAACCGGCAAAGAGGGCAGCCGCCAAAACAAGGCTTAGGGCGGCCTTTTTCAAGAGCATCATCCTGATTGAAATGGTATCCCCATCTTGCATATATATCAACTGTCCGGCAGGATAAAAGCGCGGGGCCCGCGTGTCCCTGGATTAAATACGGAATTTCCGAGCGGGGTACTATGAAAGAGCTTTTGGAGACCGCCGAAAAGCCGAAACGGGCGTTTCTGGCGGGCATTCGGGACAGCAACACGACGCAGGAAGAGTCCGGGCGCCTTACCGGGGAGCTCCTCTCCCTGGCCCGGACCCTGGGGCTGGAAATCGCCGGGCAGGAAATAGTCCGGGTCCGGGAACGCCGGGCCCGCTACGGGCTGGGCAGCGGCAAGGCCCTGGAACTGGCCGCCAAAGCCGGGGAGCTTGGCGCGGACTGCATGGTTTTCGACATGGAGATCAGCCCGTCTCAGCAGCGGAACTGGGAAAAACTGGCCGGAATACCCGCCGTGGACCGGCAGGAGCTCATTATCCAGATATTCCTGTCCAGGGCCAAGACCAGGGAAGCGGAACTCCAGGCCGCCCTGGCCGGGCTGAACTACAGCCTCCCCCGGCTTTCCCACAAGTACATCGACCTTTCCCGGCAGCGGGGCGGCCGCTACGGCACCAGGGGATCGGGCGAGACCCGGCTTGAAACGGACCGCCGCTACGTGGTTTCGCGCATCCGGCGCCTGGAACAGGAACTGGAGGAGGTCCGCAGGCAGCGGGCGGTACAGCGCCGGAAGCGGAAGAAGGCCGAGATCCCGGTCTGCGCCCTGGTGGGGTATACCAACGCGGGAAAGTCCTCCCTGCTCAACGCGCTGACCGGCGCGGACGCCTTTGTGGAAGACAAGCTCTTCGCTACCCTGGACCCCACAAGCCGCCGCCTGGAAACAAAAGGCGGCCGGCCCCTTATCCTGACCGATACGGTTGGCTTTATCCGCCGCCTCCCCCACGCCCTGGTGGACGCCTTCCGTTCCACCCTGGAAGAAGCGTCCGGGGCCGACATGCTGGTCCACGTCCTGGACATTTCCGACCAGGAGGCCGACAGCTACTACAGTACCACCATGGCGGTGCTGCGGGAACTGGACGCCGGCAGGCTCCCCGTGATCATCGCCCTGAATAAGTGCGACCGCCTTTCCCCGGAGGAACTGGAAGCGGCCGCGCCGCGTTATCCCGGAAGCGTCGCCGTCTCCGCCAAAACAGGGGCGGGCCTGGACGAGCTGAGGCGGCGGATATGCGGCGCGTTCGGGGCAAGGCAAGGCCCCGGCGTATGCGCGGAGGCAGAGGCCCGGTAGCGTTCCCGGCCCGCGCCGGCGGTTTCCGGGAACGGATCCGATTGACGGAAGTCGTCAGTCTCTCAGCCTTTCGTTCCGGGCTCCAGGTACTTGTTTTTTAGTTCTTTTAATACCGTGCCGACTGATTCTTCCGCTTCCCGGGCATAGCGGGAAAAAATATCCCTTGTATCGGGGGATATGCTGTATTCAGACATGAAGAGTTCGTGGGGTTCGACCTTAAAAATGAGCGCCAGTTTTGATACGGTCCTGGGGGAAACCCAGGCCTTGCCGTTTTCAATATTGCTGAGGAAATTTGCGGAAATTTCCAGCCTTTCAGCCAGAAATTCCTGAGTCCACTTATTCCAGCTGCGGAGCCGCTTAACGGCCTGTCCCAGAAGCGCGCAGACTTCTTTCTCGTCCATAAATTCCACCTAATAGGCAACCCCCTATTGTTGTATTAGTATTGACATCATTTGAATATTCCATTACATTATGATATACTTCGATGATAGACCAAGTATTCTTGTTGGTTCGCCATTAAGGATGGGAAACAGTGGAGTTTTTAACGACTTTTGCCAAATTTCCCCGCATCTCGCGCCGTACCGGAGCGGGGGTAACGGGAGACTTGCTCCGGGCCAAAGGCCCTCCGCAGGTCTTTTCGGGCATGGGTTAAGCTATGGTTCTTAAAGAGAACCCCGCAGCCGGTTCATTCTTGGCAGGATACACCGGAAGCGGGGGCGCAACTGAATGCGTTGCTATTGTACACCCGGTAACGGAAAAAGCCAACGCCTTTAGTCTTCTCTTTTTGATAAAGCCGTCTCGTAGAGGCGGTATCTTGGTGGAATCCCCGGTTTAGGTTTACACCGCGAATTCCATACGTTTCAAGAAGGAGGATGACTATGAAGTTGTCCAAAACGTTTCTGACAGGAATGCTGGCCCTTGCGCTGGTATTCGGAATAACGCTTGCCGGTTGCGATAACGGCACGTCCGGCGGCGG
>JAIRRR010000034.1 GCA_031255875.1 Treponema sp. | reverse complement strand
GTAAGTTTTCCCTGCTCAAAGATCAGGCGGATAATCTCGACACGCCGGGTTTCCAGATTCTTCCCGCTTGAAAACAGGTGGTCCACGTCCCGCACCTGTACCTCGTCCAGGTTTCCGGTTTTTTCCTTGCGGTAGCGCGCGATAAAGGGGACCGTGCTTCCCTCTGCCAGAAGCCCCACGACAGCCGAAACCTGGCCGGTGCTGACGGCAAGCCGTTCCGCGATGCGCTTCATCAGCGCAACCTCGTTTACTGCCAGCGCGTCAATAAAATCCTGCGTCAATTCCATAGGGGAAGATTATAGCCGGGAGGATATGGGCAATCAAGGGGGCGCGTTGCCTGACAGCGATTCATTACCGGATGCCCGGGCGTCCCCCCCTTGCAACGAATGATTTTCCGTGGTAAGATTTGTATATCAGGCTATAATCCGGGGGTATTGTGCCTTAAAGAAAGCCCCGGCCCCAGGAGTTTGTTGCGCTTTGCGCATAAAGAGATAGCGCAGCCGGATGGCCGCGTAAAACACCCAAATAGGAGCTAAAATGCGGGATATTCAGGATTTCGACTCGATAATGATACAGTTGGCTTCCCCGGACAAGATCCGGGCCTGGTCCTACGGGGAGGTAAAAAAGCCCGAAACTATCAATTACCGGACCCTGCGGCCCGAAAAAGACGGCCTTTTCTGCGAGCGGATCTTCGGAACTACAAAAGAGTGGGAGTGTTACTGCGGCAAATTCAAGTCTATCCGTTACAAGGGGGTTATCTGCGACCGCTGCGGCGTGGAAGTGACCCACTTTAAGGTGAGGCGCGAGCGGATGGGCCATATCGAGCTGGCCGCGCCGGTGTCCCACATCTGGTACTACCGCTCCGTGCCCAGCCGGATGGGGCTGCTCCTGGATCTGCCCGTGGCGGCCCTGCGCTCGGTGCTCTACTACGAGAAGTACGTGGTTATCGAGCCGGGAGACACGGACCTTAAGCGCATGCAGCTCCTTACCGAGGAGGAGTATTACGACGCCCAGGAACGCTACAGCGGCGGGTTTACCGCAGGTATGGGGGCGGAAGCCGTCCGGACCCTGCTGGAAAATATCAACCTGGACCAGATGGCCCAGGAACTGCGGGCCAAGATGATCGAGAAGGGATCCAAAAGCGACAAGCGGCTCCTCAAGCGCATCGAGATTGTCGAGAATTTCAGGAATTCCAAAAATAAGCCCGAATGGATGATCCTCGACGTGATACCCGTTATCCCGCCGGAGCTGCGGCCCATGGTCCAGCTTGACGGCGGCCGTTTTGCCACTTCGGACCTGAACGACCTTTACCGCCGGGTAATCAACCGGAACAACCGGCTCAAGAGGCTGCAAACCCTCAACGCGCCGGACATTATCATCAGGAACGAGAAGCGCATGCTCCAGGAGGCGGTTGACGCCCTGTTTGACAATTCCAAGAAGAAGCGGGTGGTAAAGGGCGCCTCGAACCGGCCCCTCAAGTCCATCAGCGATATGCTCAAGGGAAAGCAGGGCCGCTTCCGGCAGAACCTGCTGGGCAAGCGGGTCGATTATTCGGGCCGCTCGGTTATCACCGTGGGGCCGGATCTCAAGATATGGCAGTGCGGGCTTCCCACCAAGATGGCCCTGGAGCTTTTCAAGCCCTTCATCATGAAGAAGCTGGTCGATAAGGACGTGGTCTACAATATCAAGAAGGCCAAGATGCTTGTCGAAGCCGAGACCCCGGAAGTTTTCGCCATACTTGACGAGGTGGTAAAGGAGCACCCGGTGCTTCTCAACCGGGCGCCTACCCTGCACCGGCTGGGCATCCAGGCCTTCGAGCCGGTCCTGGTCGAGGGGAAGGCTATCAAGCTGCACCCCCTGGTGTGCCACGCCTTTAACGCGGACTTCGACGGGGATCAGATGGCGGTCCACGTGCCGCTGACCCAGGCGGCCCAGATGGAGTGCTGGACCTTGATGCTCTCCGCGCGGAACCTGCTCAACCCCGCCAACGGCAAGACCATCGTCTTCCCCTCCCAGGACATGGTGCTGGGCATCAACTTCCTGACGCGGATCAGGCCCAACTCGAAGGGCACGGGCCGCCGCTACTACACCACCGAGGAGATACTCATGGCGGTGGAGGCCAAGTCCCTGGACTGGGAGGCCAAGATCACGGTAAAGCCGACGAAGCTGCCCGTCTGGGAGAAGGTCGGGACGGCGGTCAAGCTGGGGCCGGGCGGGCTTATCGAGACTACCGCAGGGCGGCTTGTGTTCAACGAGGAAATGCCGCCCGAGATTCCCTTTATCAATTACGAGCTTAAGGACAAGGAACTGCGCGCCCTTATCGAGCATGTCTTCAGCGAGAGGGGCTCCTGGACCACGGTAAAGATGCTGGACGTGATCAAGGCTACCGGGTACAAGTACGCCACGATCTTCGGCGCGACCATCGGGGTGGACGACATTATCGTGCCCAAGGAAAAGGCCGAGATGATCGAGAAGGCCAACAAGGCGGTGGAGGAAATCCAGCGGCACCTGCGCCAGGGGACCATTACCCAGAAGGAACGGTACGACCGGGTTGTCGATGTCTGGAACAAGACCAACGACGAGCTTACCAATATTATGATGAAAACGCTGGAAGCCGACCGGGACGGCTTCAATTCGGTTTACATGATGGCCAATTCCGGGGCGCGCGGGAGCCGCAACCAGATACGCCAGCTTGCCGGGATGCGCGGCCTTATGGCAAAGCCTTCCGGGGACATTATCGAGCTTCCCATACGCTCGAACTTCAAGGAAGGGCTGTCGGTTATCGAGTTCTTCATTTCCACCAACGGCGCCCGGAAGGGGCTGGCCGACACCGCGCTTAAAACAGCCGAAGCGGGGTATCTTACCCGCAGGCTTGTTGACATAGCCCAGGACGTGGTGGTAAACGAGGACGACTGCGGCACTATCAACGGGATATCCTACTCGGCCATCAAGGACGGCGAGGACATCGTGGAGCCGCTTTCCGACCGCATCGTGGGCCGTTATACCCTGGAACGGGTAAAACACCCCATTACCGGCGAGCTTATCATCGACGTGAACGAGGAGATTACCCAGGAAACCGCGGAAATTATCGAAAAGGCGGGGGTGGACGCGGTCCGCATACGGACCGTCCTTACCTGCGAGGCCAAGCACGGCGTCTGCCGCAAGTGCTACGGCAGAAACCTCGCCACCAACCGCTCGGTAGATATAGGGGAGGCGGTCGGGACGATTGCCGCCCAGTCCATCGGCCAGCCCGGCACCCAGCTTACCATGCGTACCTTCCATATCGGCGGTGCCGCTACCAAGCTGAGCGAGGAAAACAGGACCTTCTTTAAATACCCGGTCTATATCAAGGATCTGGAGGGGACCCATGTGGAACTGGAGGACGCTGCCGGGGCCAAGGGGTCCCGGTGGCTCTTTACCAGGAGGGGCCACGCGGTGATAAACAAGGTACTCAAGGAATTCAAGCTGGATACGAAAGACGAGCTTCTGGTTGCCGAGGGCCAGAGGGTCAACCGCGACACGCCGGTTATAAAACGCGGGAACAGGGAGATAAAGTCTTCCGAAATCGCCTATGCCATGATATTGGGCGACGAGGCGGCGCGTACCCTCTACCTTATCGGGCAGGATCAGAAGATCGAAATCCGCAACGGCTCCGAATTTCTGGCAAAGAAGGGCGACGTGGTCGGCCCGGAAAAGACCGTGGCTACCTTCGATCCTTTCTCGGACCCGATTATCGCCGAAGTTTCCGGGACGATAAAGTACGAGGATATTATCCCGGGCACTACGCTGAAAGACGAAATCGACGAGGAGACCGGCAATATCCAGAAGCGCATCACCGAATTCCAGCTTGAAAGCAAGCAGCCCCGTATCTTTATTACGGACGACGAGGGCAATGAGATCGCCTCCTACTTCCTCCCCGGCGGGGCCTATATCCAGGTTGATGAGGACGAGAAGGTCAGCGCCGGGCGCACCCTCGCGAAGATACTGAAAGAATCGGCAAAGGCCATGGACATTACCAGCGGCCTTCCCCGGGTAAGCGAGCTGTTCGAGGCCCGCAAGCCCAAAAGCCCTGCGGTACTGGCCCAGATATCGGGCATTGTGTACTTCAAGGGCATTGTAAAGGGCAAGCGGGTAATAGTTGTGCAGGACGCCCTGGGCAAGGAATACAAGCACCTTATCCCCATGACCAAGCGGCTCCTGGTGCGGGACGGCGACTCGGTCGAGGCCGGCGAGGCGCTCTGCTCCGGCGCGGTCAACCCGCACGACATACTGCATATCCTGGGGGAGGCTACCCTCCAGCGCTACCTGATGGACGAGATCCAGCAGGTATACCGGCTCCAGGGCGTGTCCATTAACGACAAGCACATAGGCGTTATCATACGCCAGATGATGCGGAAGGTGGAAATTGTGGCGGTCGGGGACACCAGGTTCATCTACGGCCAGATGGTGGACAAGTACCGCTTCCACGAGGAGAACAACCGGGTGATTACCGAAGGCGGGCAACCGGCAGTGGCGCGGCCCATGTTCCAGGGGATCACCAAGGCCAGCCTCAACATCGATTCCTTCCTTTCGGCGGCAAGTTTCCAGGAAACCACCCGGGTGCTTACCAATGCCGCCATCGCCGGGAGCACCGATTCCCTGCACGGCCTCAAGGAGAACATCATCATCGGGCATCCTATCCCGGCGGGCACCGGCATGAAGCGCTACCGGGGGGTAAAACTCTTCGACGAGGACAGCCAGGACCTTGACCAGTACATGGAGGAGATTCTGGAAAAACGCCGGCTTGAAAAGCTCGCCGAACCTTCCGGCGAAGAGGAATTCAACGCGGAAGAGCCGGAAGCAGAGGCGGAAGCGGAAGTTGAAATGGAGACGGAAGCCGAAGAATAGTGGAAAAGTTACGGATTTTGATTCCCAAGGGCAGGATCTACGAGAGCGTTGCCCGGCTCTTTGCGGACGCCGGTTTCGGCATTACCCTGCCGGACCGGACCTACAGGCCCAGCATCCCGGCGGACTGGCTGGACGCGAAGATCATGAAGCCCCAGAATGTCGGCGAGCTTCTGGAACTGGGGAGCCACGACGCGGGCTTTACCGGGATAGACTGGATACGGGAAAGCGGCGCCGATGTGGAAGAGCTGATGGACCTGGGCTTCGACAGGGTGCGCATCGTGGCGGCCGTGCCGGCGGAGCTTGACGACCAGGCGCTGAGAAAGAAGAAGATCGTGGCGGCCACCGAGTACGTGAACCTTGCCAGGGCCTGGCTCGACGGCGGGGCTTTCGATTACCGCATAGTCCGCACCTACGGCGCCACGGAGGTCTTCCCGCCCGACGACGCGGACATGATCATCGACAATACCTCCACCGGGCGGACCCTGCGGGATAACGGGCTGCGCATAGTCTCGACCCTCATGGAGTCGTCCACCCGTTTTGTCGCCTCGAAAGCCGCCCTTGCCGATCCTGAAAAACGGGGCCGCATTGAGGAGCTCGCCATGCTTTTCAGGGCGGTGCTGGACGGCCGGGAACGGGTGATGCTGGAGATGAACGTGCCCAAGGATCTGTTCCCGGCGCTCGTGACAAGCCTTCCGGCCATGCGCAGCCCGACCGTGGCCCCGCTCTACGGCGACAGCGGCTACGCGGTTAAAATAGCGGTAAAAAAAAGCGAGATAAGCGGCCTGATCCCGCGCCTCAAACGGCTCGGGGCCGGCGACATAGTCGAGTACGATCTGCGGAAAGTGGTGCCGTGATCTGTTTCCGGCCTGCGGGACAAGGTCGCGTCTGGGGCGGGCTTTTGGAAATGGGCCTTCGCGCGGGAAGCTCGGACCGAAGGTCCGGCGGGGTATTAAACCGGACTTTCGAATAACAATCGGGGGTATTTGTGAGCAGGATTGCCGTGCTGACGCGGAAAACCAGGGAAACGGATATTACCGTAAGGCTCAACCTGGACGGGGCCGGGAAGGCCAAGCTGGATTATCCGATAGGTTTTATGGCCCACATGCTGGACACCTTTTCCAGGCACGGGCTGTTCGATATTGAAATACGGGCATCGGGCGATCTGGAGGTTGACCAGCACCACCTGGTGGAAGACACCGGAATCGCGCTGGGGCAGTGTTTCGCCCAGGCCCTGGGGGACCGGCGCGGTATCAGGCGCGTGGGAAGCTGCCTCTACCCCATGGACGAAGCCCTGGCTCGCGCCTGCGCGGACTTGTCCGGGCGGGCCTTCCTCGTATTCGAGGGGAATTTGAGCGGCGTGCCGCTCGTGTCAATGCCGGCGCTTTCTCCCGGCGGCTCCTCTTTCCAGACCGATACGGTGGAAGATTTCTGGCAGGGCTTTGTCTCAACGGCGGGCCTTACCCTGCACCTTGACGTGCTGCGGGGGCGCGGCGATCACCATAAAATAGAGGCCTTGTTCAAGGCCGCGGCCAGGGCGCTGCGGGAGGCCTGCGAAATTGACGGGCGGGCGGCGGACTCCGTCCCCTCGACCAAGGGCGTCCTGGGCAATACGCCGCCGGCGGTGCTCGCGTGAGCGGCACCGCCCTGATCGGGGTGCTGGATTACGGCGCCGGGAATCTCGGCTCGGTGATGAACGCGCTGGAACGCCTCGGCGCGAACGTCCGCTTTGTGGCCGCCCCCGGGGAGCTGGCCTCCTGCGAAAATACGCCTTATACGAAGCTCCTCCTGCCCGGGAACGGGCATTTCGGTACTACCATGGAATCCCTTGAAAAGTCCGGGTACGCGGAGGCTCTGCGCCTCTGGATAAACCGGGGCAGGCCCTTCCTGGGAATCTGCATAGGCTTGCAGGTGCTGTTCGAGGGCTCCGAGGAAGCGCCGGGCGTGAAAGGGCTTGGCCTGGTCCCGGGCACGGTAAAACGCTTTCCCGGGCGCAAGGTGCCCCAGATAGGCTGGAACAACACCGTTGCCCGGCCCGGCTCCCGGCTTTTCAGGGGCCTGCCTGAAAAGCCGTTTTTCTACTATATTCACTCCTATTATGCGGAAAGCGGGGAGAGCGGCGCCGTTGCCGCCACGGCGGATTATTACCTTGAGTACTGTTCGGCCGTGGAGCGGGGCAATCTCGCGGCAGTGCAGTTCCACCCGGAAAAATCCGGCGCTGCCGGACTGCGCCTGCTGGAAAACTGGCTGGGCGCTTAGCGCCGGCGGGGCGGGTATTCCGGCCTGGTTTCCGGAGGTTCCCCATGAATATTAAAAAATACCCATTGACAAAACATGAATAGTTACAAAATAATCTAAAACACCATAAGCAGGGGACGGGTTTCTATGGAGGAAGGCAATTGAACAAAAAGAAAAACTACGGGATGCTTTACTCGGGCGCCATGGGTGCCTGGTTTTCCGTTTTTTTCCTGGCGCCGCTGTTGATCATCGTGATCTACAGCTTCCTGAAGAAGGGGCTTTACGGCGGCGTGGTGCGGCAGTTTTCGCTGTCCGGGTACCAGGGGATGCTCAACCCGAACATCATGCTCATCACCGGCAGGACTCTGGCAGTGTCGCTGGCTGCCACGCTTATCACCATCATCATTGCCATGCCCTGCGGTTACTATATGGCGCGGAGCAAGCACCAGACAGTGCTGCTGCTGGCGATCATCGTCCCCTTCTGGACCAATTTCCTTATCAGGGTTTTCGCCTGGATGAATATCCTGGGGAACAACGGCTTTCTCAATGAATTCCTGATGTACATCGGGGCCATCAACGATTATATACATTTCCTGTACAACCAGGGCGCGGTGATCCTGGTTTTGGTTTACATGTACCTTCCCTACGCGATTCTGCCCCTGTTTTCTACTATCGACAAATTCGACTTTTCCCTGCTGGAAGCGGCCAGGGACCTGGGCGCCACCAAGGCCGAGTCGGTGGTCAAGGTGCTGCTGCCCAACATACGGAGCGGCGTTTTTACGGCCCTGCTTTTTACCTTTATCCCGATATTCGGAGCCTACGCGATACCCCTGCTTGTCGGCGGGAAGAATTCCTATATGCTGGGGAACGTTATCGCCGACCAGCTGACCAAGAGCCGCAACTGGCCCCTGGCGTCGGCAATCTCCGTAGTGCTGACGGTAATCACCACCGTGGGGGTGATGGTGATGATGAACATGCAGCGGGGGGAAGCCTCCCGGCTGGCCGACATGAAAGGCGGGAGCGCCCGATGAGTTTTAAAGGCATAGTCCGCAACGCGGTTACCTCCCTCAAGCCCCGCGTGTCCGCCGGAGAATCGGCCCGCCATGCCCGGCGCGCCCTGCGCAACCCCTCACTGTCCAAAACGGTGTTCTACCTGACTATCGTTTTCCTGTTTCTGCCTTTGGCGGTCCTTATTCTCTATTCTTTTAACGATGCCAAGGGCATGAGGTGGGCGGGCTTTTCCCTGCACTGGTACGAACAGCTTTTCTTTCATTCAAAAGATCTCTGGCGTTCGTTCCGCAGCAGCGTCCTTATCGCCTTGACCTCGGCGTTTTCCGCTACGATAATCGGGACCCTGGGGGCAATCGGGGTAAACTGGTACAGGTTCCGGATGAGAAGCTATATACAGGCCGTTTCGTTCCTGCCCATGGTGCTGCCCGAGATCATTGTCGGCGTGTCCCTTTCGATATTTTTCGCCGGGCTGGGAATCAAGCTGGGACTCCTGACCATTTATATTGCCCATACCACCTTCAACCTACCCTTTGTCTTCCTTATGGTGATGGCCCGGCTGGACGAATTTGATTTTACGATTATCGAGGCAGCGCACGATCTCGGGGCGGACGAGAGGCAGACGCTCTTCAAGGTAACTATCCCCATTTGTATGCCGGGCATCGTATCGGGTTTCCTTACGGCGATCACTATCTCTCTGGAAGATTTTGTGATTACCTATTTTGTGGCGGGGCCCGGATCTTCCACCCTGCCGCTCTACATCTATTCGGCAATACGCTTCGGCGTGTCCCCGGTGATCAACGCCCTTTCCGTGGTAATGATCGTGGGCACCGTGCTGCTCACCTACTGCCTGCGGAATTTCCTCAAGTACATTGCCGCGAAATAGGCCGGGATTAGCGGGACGAATTCCCGGACCCCGCCCCGTTGCGCGGGAAAACCCTGACGACCCCGTATACCCCGTCGTAGCCCGGCTCGATAAAGACCTGGCCGGAGCGCATACGGGACACGGCTTCCGCAAGTTTTTCCCCCGGAATGCCCGGGGCGTCCATTTTTTCGATGGCGGAAACCGGCGCGTCCGCAAGCAGGGGAAGCTCGCCCCCGGCCTGTTTTACCAGATGCATATACGCCGCCTCAACCTTCCCGGAGGCGGTCCCGGTATTGAGGAGTTCCGCAGCCAGTTCCCGTAACGGAATCAGCGATAGATACGGGCGTTTGTTTGTGCCTTCGCGGCCAGGGGGGCAGGCGGCCCGCTCGTCAACGGAACTGCCGGCAAGTTCCGTCACCCGCCTTAAAACGCCCATGGTCAGGGGCTTCCCGCAGACAGGGCAGAGGCCGTCCCCGGCTTCCTGCGGGCCGAATCTGGCGCCGCACTTCCGGTGCCCGTCGTAGTGGTACTTCCCCTCCTGGGGGAAAAATTCAAGCGTGCGGAGAATGTCCGGGCCGTCGCCGCCGGAGGAAGCGCCTCTCATCGCGGCGGCAAGGGATGCGTAGGACC
>JAIRRR010000132.1 GCA_031255875.1 Treponema sp. | reverse complement strand
GTATTCTGCATTTTGGAGGAATATAGATCGGCCAGGCTTTCCATATTTTCGTAAGTTGCGCCAATTGCCATTGAGCGTGTCCAAAAAAGCAGAAGAAGCGCGACGGCGGTTACTACGGTCACGAGCAATGCGCTGACAATCAGAGTCAATCTCATTTTAATTTTCATAAGGCAATTCTCCCTGTGTAATTAAAATATTGTTTTGCCAATCGGGTTGATCAAGTTTGGCGCGGTACTTTATTAAGAATGATAATGTTATGTTAAGAGAATCTTGTGTTTTTTCGGAATCCGGCCGTTTTTGGAACAGGCTCAGGATGCCTGGACTAAATATGCTGATATCGATAATTGCGAAGGACAGGGGAAAATGAAGAACCCGGGAGCGGGGCTCCCGGGCAGGGACCGCGCCTCCCGATCAGCCTACTGTTGCCCGGAGGGGCTTTTCGCCGCTATTTCCCGGCAAGCCTCTTCGTCCAGCGGGTAGGAACGCATCAGGAGCGCCGCGCCGATAAAAACAACCGCCGGGACCGGGCCGATGATGAGCCTTATGGCGAACAGGGCGGATTCGGGCTGGGCCGCGTCGGCGATATAGCCGCCCGCCTGGAGGATGAGGCCGGACAGCAGGGCCGCCAGGGACGAGCCGATTTTTGAACAGAAGGTCCATATACCGTAGTACGATCCCTCCCTGCGGCTCCCGGTGCGCGCCTCGTCGTACGCAATGGTATCGGGAACCATGGCGAAGGGCGCCACGTAGTTAAAGCCGACTCCTATCCCGGCGAATACCATGACGGCGAAGAAGAAGCGTATTCCCAGGGTATGCCCCAGGAAGAAAATAACGGTAGTCGCGATTGAAAGAATAATAAAGCAAATCTGATAAACGGCTCTCTTGCCTATTCTTTTCGCTACTAAAACCGAAACCGGGATAAACGCCATCGCTACCAGCAGCAGCACCGCCATTGCGGGAGTCGCGACCGCTTCGTTGTTGTAAATGTACTTTGTATAATAGATGATGATGCCTTGCAGCAGGGTAAGGGCCGTTATGTGGAGTGTATAGGTCGTGACCAGGACGACAAAGGGTCTGTTGGTAAAGACCGCCCGGTACGTTTTGAAAAACTTTTCCGGGGGCAGGGCGGCTTTTGCCTGTTTCTTTTCCCTGGTGCCGAAGAAGGTAAGCAGGGATGTAACGGCGACAATTCCCCCGAGAATAAGGCCGGTCATGGAGTACCCCTGCCTGGGGCTGGGAAAGAGGCCGGTCAGGGGCTGGACCGCCGCCGCGCCTATGATCGTGCCGAATACCGCGAATCCGAAACGGAAGCCGTTGAGACTGGTCTGTTCGTGGTAATCGCCTGTCAGTTCCGGGGTAAGCGACGAATAGGGCACGTTGAGTACTGTGGAAAAGGTGTTGAAGAGGACCAGCGCCAGCGCCGCCCAAACCGTAAGGGCGGTCTGGCCCGACACGTTCGGCACGGTGAAAAAGAACCAGAAGGCGAGCCCCATGGGGATTGCCCCGGCCAAAAGGTAGGGGCGGCGTCTGCCCAGGGGCGTCCTTGTCCGGTCGGAAATAAAGCCCATTGCCGGGTCGGTTACCGCGTCCCAGATCTTTCCGACCATAAGCGCGAAGCCCGCCAGTGCCGCCGTCAGCCCCGCGATGTCGGTCAGGTAATGGAGGCACCAGAACCCCATGACGGAGAACATCATGTTCCCCCCAAGGTCAAACACTCCAAACCCGAGTTTTTCCCTGACAGACAGCCGCCCGTCCCTGTTGTTTTTATCCAGCTTCATCATCACCTCCGTTGACAGTATACCGCGAATATTGTAGAAATTTTATTGAAATAATGTAAGAACCTGTGCGGGAACAAAGTGCCGCGTGTTTTGTTTGAGGGAGTTGGCATTCGAGGGATAGGTAACGCAAATGAGTATGAAAAGGCCGTTCGCCGTTCCGGCTATCAAAGCCTCCCCGGCCATAGCCGTTGCGGAACCCCGCGTGACGCCCTGGGTTATTGCCCTGGCGCGGCTGGTCAGCCGGTTTTACATGACCGGCTTTATCGGGAACGCCCGGATTTACCTTGACGAAAGCGCTGCGGATATCTTTATTCCGGCAATGGAACGCGCCCTTTCCCGGCAAAGCCGCTCTATTGTCGCCTTTCGGCACCAGAACGGCTGGGAACCGCAGGCGCTTATGTGGTTCACCCTTTACCGGCTCGCGGGGCTGGCCCGGAAACGCGGAGTCCGCTTTTCCCTGCCCCCCCGCCTCCGCTTTGTCCACGGTTACGAGTTGTTCCGCACCGGCGGGCCGCTGGCCCGTTTTATGCTTCCCCGTTTCGGGGCAATGCCGGTCCACCACGCGAAACTGGACAGCGCCGGCCTCAACCGCATTTACCGCTGCCTCCTGGAGGGGCCGTACCCGCTGGCCATAGCCCCGGAAGGCCAGGTAAGCTACACCCTTGCCGAAGAAATCCGCGTTGAACCGGGCGCGGTACGAATCGGCCTTGCCGTTGCCCGGCAGTTGTTCGCGCGCGGCGGGGCGGCTGCGGGAGAGGATTGCCCGCCTGTAGAGATTCTGCCGGTATCGCTGTATCCCGAATACCGCAGGAAAGCCCTGGACAGCGTGGCGCGCCTGCTGCGCCGCGTGGAGCGTATCTGCGGTATCGGGGACGGCCTTTCCGCGCCCGGCTTGCCCGGCATATCCGGCTTAAACGCGCGGTTCCTGCGCTGCCGGGAAATAATACTCGCGCTTAACGAAAAACGTTACGGGCTTGATCCGGGGAGCGCCGGGCGGGATTTTGGCGGCCGCCTCGACTCGGTTATTGACGCGGCTTTACGGAGCGCCGCCGCCATTCTGTGCGTCAGCGACCCGCCCGGCGATACGATGAACCGCTTGTACGCCATACGCCAGCTTTGCTGGGACAGGATCTTCCCCGAAAACACCGATCTGGCCGCCCTTTCCGCCCTGGAACGGGCGGCCCTGGATCTCCGCGCCGGGGAGGCCTGGCACGCTTCCCGGCACATGGAACTGGCCGATTTTTCCCTTTATTTCCACAAGCCGCCCTCCGCTGTTTCCGGTTCCGGGCCGTCCGCCGAATCCATTGCCTCGACCGTCGAGTACGTTCAGAATCTTTACGATTTTGCCAACCGTACCATGGGGGGCATCTATGACACACGCAAAAGAATCGCGCCGGCGGCGGTCCGCATCAGCGCCGCGCAGCCCATTAACCTGGCGGAAATGCTGCTGGCGGCCGCCGGCCCGGGCGGTACTGGCAAGGAGCACTGGAAGGCGGTGGGCGCGGGGGCGAACGAACTGCTCAGGAAGCGGCTGTCAGGGTAAGCGCCTGCTGTTTTTCGCTTTTTGCCCCCTGCCTAATGGTTACAATATTTGCTATAATGGGTGAGCCTTTGGTTCCGGCAGTTTCCCAGGCTTTTGGCCCGCGAACCGAAGGTCCGACGAGACTGCAATTTTTGAGGTAATTCCAGGAGGAGATTCGCTGTATGATGGAAAAGCGGAGATTCGTCAGATACGCCAGCAGCGCAAAAGTTCGGATCGACACGTATACCCAGGTACTGGTTTTAATGCGCGATATCAGCCTGCACGGGTGCTGCCTGTCCTATCCTGACACGCGGCCCGCTTCAATGATCAATCTTGAAGCGGATCATGAATATGCCCTTGAGGTTTTTCCCGAACCCGACCATATACGGACATTCAGCGTGGGCATCAAACCCTGCTGGACCCGGATAAAGAACGGAATGAGGGAGACCGGCTGTTTTATCGACAAGTTTCCCACGAAGGAAGACAACGAAAAATTTGACGCCTATATTTCCTGGCAGGCGAGCCGGGCATGATCCCCCTGCCGGGCCGGGTTTTCCAGGAGGCGCCGGGTTTCGGGGATCATCTGCGCTACGAATTGGGCGTCTGGGACGAAGTCTGGGGCAGCTTGTATTACGCCGGGGAGCGCGGCGGCGGGGGAAACCCTGCGATTCCGGGTAATGCGGCCCCGGACGGCCGGAAGCCGGTTTTCTGGGCATGCAATATCTGGCTTGA
>JAIRRR010000012.1 GCA_031255875.1 Treponema sp. | reverse complement strand
ACAGGAGGAGTGTTTGCAATGAAAATAGGGCGGTTTTTTACCCGGGCGGAAAAGGGGCCTTACGAGGGCATAAAGTTCGAAAAGCGGCGGAGCGAGATCCGCAATCCCGACGGCAAGGCTATTTTCCAGGAGGAGACGGTGGTCGTCCCCTCGTTCTGGAGCCAGATTGCCGCCGACATTATCGCCCAGAAATATTTCCGCAAGGCGGGCGTCCCGTCCGGGAAGATCTACGACTGGAAGGAATGGCTGCCCGCGTTGCCGGACAAGGACGATCCGGGGAACGCGCTTCCGGAAGACGGGGCCGAGCACGACTGCCGCCAGGTCTTCCACCGGCTGGCCTATACCTGGACGGAATGGGGCCGGAACAACGGCTATTTCGACACAAAGGAAGATGAAAAGGCCTTTTACGACGAGGTCTGTTATATGCTTGCCCGCCAGATGGCGGCCCCCAACAGCCCCCAGTGGTTCAATACCGGGCTTTTCTCGGTGTACGGCATCGACGGCCCGGCCCAGGGGCATTACTACTTCGACCCGGCGGACGGGCAGCTTAAAAAGTCCGAAAGCGCCTACCAGCGGCCCCAGCCCCACGCCTGCTTCATCCTCTCTATAGAAGACGATCTGGTAAACGAGGGGGGCATCATGGACCTGGTGACCAGGGAGGCCCGGCTTTTCAAGTACGGTTCCGGCACGGGGTCCAATTTTTCCCGGATACGGGCGCTGAACGAGAATCTTTCCGGCGGCGGCGTGTCGTCGGGGCTGCTGTCTTTCCTCAAAATAGGCGACAGGTCCGCCTCGGCGATCAAAAGCGGGGGCACTACCCGCCGCGCCGCCAAGATGGTCGCGCTGGACGCGGACCACCCGGATGTGGAAAAGTACGTGGACTGGAAGGCCGGCGAGGAACACAAGGTGGCCGCCATGGTTACCGGCTCCGCGCTCATCAAGAAAAACCTGGACGCGGTGAAAAAGGCCCTCGCCGGGTTCCGCGGGCCGGACGAGGACAAGTTCAATGCCGAAAAGAACCGCGAGCTCGGCTCGGCCCTGCGCCGGGCCCTGAACGACAGGCTGCCCCCCACCTACCTGTACCAGCTTTTGCGCCGCCTGGAGCAGGGGGACGACTCGGTGGATACGCAGGTCTTTACCACGGCCTGGGACAACGAGGCCTACAATACGGTTTCCGGGCAGTCCTCGAACAACAGCCTCCGGGTTAGCGACGCCTTTATGAAGGCGGTTCTTGAGGACGCGGACTGGCCGCTCAGGGAGCGCGTGTCCGGAAAGCAGGCAAAGATCATCAAGGCGCGGAAGCTCTGGGAACAGGCGGCCCGCTCGGCCTGGCAGTGCGCGGACCCGGGCCTGCAATACCACACTACCATAAACGACTGGCATACCTGCCCGGCGGGCGGGGAAATACGGGCGTCCAATCCCTGCTCCGAGTATATGTTCCTGGACGACACGGCCTGTAATCTGGCCTCCATAAACCTGGCGGCGCTGTACGACAAAAGCGCCAGGGTCTTCAATGTCGAGGCGTATCTCCACGCAATACGCATCTGGACTACCGTCCTGGAAATTTCCGTTGTGATGGCCCAGTTCCCGGCGCCGAAGATCGCGCGTTTGTCCTGGGAATACCGGACCCTGGGGCTGGGATTCGCCAACCTGGGGACCCTCCTTATGCTGATGGGGCTGCCCTACGATTCCGCCGGGGGCCGGGCGGTGGCGGGATCACTGGCGGCCCTGCTTTCCGGGGAGGCCTACGCCCAGTCCGCGCGTATGGCCGCCGGGCTGGGGCCTTTCGCGCGTTTTGCCGAAAACCGCGAGAACATGCTGCGGGTCATCCGCAACCACCGGCGGGCGGCTGCCGGGGCCCCGGCCGGCGAATACGAAGGCGTCCACACGCCGCCCAGGGGCATCGAGGCGAATTACTGCCCGCCCTACCTGTACGACGCGGCAAAGGCCGCCTGGGACCGGGCGCTGGAACTGGGAAGCGCCCACGGCTTCCGCAACGCCCAGGTCAGCGCCGTCGCCCCGACCGGGACCATCGGCCTCCTGATGGACTGCGACACCACCGGCGTCGAGCCCGACTTTGCCCTGGTAAAGTTCAAGAAACTTGCCGGCGGCGGCTATTTCAAGATCATCAACCAGTCCGTGCCCCCGGCGCTGGAGGCCCTCGGCTACAGCCCGGAGGCGATTAGGGAGATTGTTTCCTACGCGACCGGGAAGAAAACCCTGGGGGAAGCGCCGGGGATCGGCGCGAAGGCGCTGGAAGAGCGGGGCTTTACGCCCCAGGCAATCGCCGCCGCGGAGGAGGCGGTAAAGACGGCGCTCAGCCTGGAGGGGGTGTTCAACCCCTGGATACTCGGGAAGGAATTTGTGGAAAAAAATCTGCGGATTCCCGAATCAACCTGGTCCCTGCCGGGTTTCAGCCTGCTGAAGCATCTGGGCTTTTCGGACGGGGAGATAGCCGCCGCCGAACTTTACGCCTGCGGCACCATGGGGCTGGAGGGCGCGCCGCTTCTCAAGAAGGAACACTACCCGGTATTCGACACCGCCACCCCGTCGGGGAAGAACGGCAAGCGATCCATTGCCTGGACCGCCCATATAAGCATGATGGCGGCGGTGCAGCCCTTCATTTCGGGCGCGATTTCCAAGACTATCAACATGCCCAACGGCTCGGGCTACGAGGATGTGAAGGGCGCGTACATGCTTTCCTGGAAGAGCGGCCTTAAGGCGGTGGCCCTGTACCGGGACGGTTCGAAACTGTCCCAGCCGCTGGCCTCTTTCGCGCCCGGCTCCGATCCGCTGGCAGACACCATTCTCGCGGCGGAGCGCAGCGCGGAAGCCTTTGAGCGGGCCGCCGGGGCCGAGCCCGCCGCGGCGAAGGACGCCCGCAGGGTCAGGAAGCCGCTTCCCAACCGGCGGAGCGGCTATACCCAGAAGGCCAAGATCGGCGGCCACTCGATTTTTATCCGTACCGGCGAATACGACGACGGCGCCCTGGGGGAAATTTTCCTGGACATGCACAAGGAAGGCGCGGCCTTCAGGAGCCTGCTCAACAGCTTTGCCATTGTCGTCTCGCTGGGCCTGCAGTACGGGGTCCCCCTTGAGGAATACGTGGATGCCTTTACCTTCTCCAAATTCGAGCCGAACGGCCTGGTCCAGGGCCATGACTACGTCAAGATGGCGACCAGCGTTATCGACTACATCTTCCGCGACCTGGCCATTAGCTACCTGAAGCGTACCGACCTGGGCCAGGTAAAGCCCGAGGACCTTATGACCACGTCCACCAAGGAGGACGCCGGGGACTTCCTCCCGGATTTGCGCCTCCACCGCGTCCGCAAGTCCGAGGGCAAAGCCGGGGGGGGCGCGTCAAAGGCCCGGGCCTCCGAAAGCGCCGAAAAAGCCCCGGCGCCTGTTCCGCCGGGCGCTTACGGCGAGGCGGCAAAAATTGCCCAGGCGCGTATCAAGGGCTACGAGGGCGACCCCTGCCCGGCTTGCGGCTCCTTCACCCTTGTCCGCAACGGCACCTGCATGAAGTGCGACACCTGCGGAGGGACGACCGGGTGCAGCTAACCGCCGCGCAGGTGTCGCCCGACACTTGCGGAGGGACAACCGGGTGCAGCTAATACGCCGCGCAGATGTCGCCCGGCACTTGCGGAGGGACGACCGGTGGGCCAATACGCCGCGCAAGGGATTGGAGGGGTGCGAGCCCCGCAGGGGCGAAGGCAGCCACGGCGCGGAGCGCCGGGGCCGGAGCGTGGCAGCGGAGCCCCGCAAAGCCCGGTTTTTTGCGGCTTGCCGCAAAAAATGCGCCCAAATTCACAAGAAACCGCTTATGAATGTGCGATTCCCGGCCGCCCGGCGCGCGATATTGCCTTTCGCATACAAAGCCATTATAGTGGGACTGCGGAGGAAACAAAATGAAAATTGTTATTTTGGACGGCTATGCGATGAACCCCGGCGATCTTTCCTGGGACGGTTTTGACGGGCTGGGGGAAGTTACCCGCTACGACCGGACTCCGGCGGATAAGATCGTCGAGCGTATAGGCGATTCGGAGATTGTGATCACCAACAAAGTCCCTATTACCGGGGAAATTCTCGCTGCCTGCCCGGGCGTCAAGTATATCGGCGTTACCGCTACGGGGTACAATATTGTGGATACAGACGCGGCCAGGAAACGGGGGATTCCCGTTACCAATGTCCCCTCCTACGCGACCGAGGTGACCGCCCAGTTTGCCATTGCCCTGCTTTTGGAAGTGTGCGGCCGCGCGGGCGCTCATGACCGGGCGGTCCACGAGGGAAGATGGGCAAGCAGCGCCGACTTCTGCTTCTGGGACTACCCGCTCATAGAACTTGCGGGAAAAACCCTGGGCATTATCGGCTTCGGCCGCATAGGCCGCGCGGTCGGGCGCATAGCCAAAGCCCTCGGCATGAAGGTTAT
>JAIRRR010000010.1 GCA_031255875.1 Treponema sp. | reverse complement strand
GCAGAACATGCTCGGGCAGATGAGCGGCCGGTTCGGGAGGTAGGTATCCAGCTTTCCAACGCCGGCCGGCCTTCCGGGGCAATGCGGGGGACGCCGCCGCGGGCCGCCCTGGCCCTTGCAGTGCTGTTCCTGTTTTTTCCCGCCCGCGCCTTTGCGCAGGTTTCCGGGGCGGAAGCGCCAGAGGCCGGGGGCGGCCGCGTTTCCGGCGTGTTTGTGGCGGGACTCAAGAGAACCAAGCCCCACGTGGCGGAGCAGCCGCTGCGAAAATTCATAGGCATGGATGCCGGCAGCGTAAATACCGAGGACGTTTACGCCGCAATTCTCGCCACGGGCATCCTGACGCCGGTCGAGGTTTTTTTCGAGGACGATCCCGGCGCGGCGGGGAAAACCCTGATCGCGGTTGTCGAGGAAAAATGGACCTTCTTCCCCCTGCCCATAGTGATCGCCAGCCAGGATACCGGAAGTTTCGGCCTCGCGCTCATGGATTCCAACGCATTCGGCCTGAATGACAAACTGATCCTGGTTGGGGTCTACAGCCTGACGGGAAGCTGGACCGCGACCGCCATGTACATGGCCACGCCCGACCGGGAACACGGCATCGGCTGGCGGATCATGGGCTTTTACTCGGATCAAAACAGGGCCGATACGGATCAGAAAAAAGACATTATAAGGCGGTTCAGCGTAAGCTCAGCCGGCGGCGGCCTGGGCCTCGACTATTCCTTCAACAGCTTTCTGTCTGCGGGGATTTCCGCAGGGGTGCAGAACCACATGCTCCGCGAAACCCCGGACCCGGTCCGGATGCCGGAACGGGGATTGCTGGTCCTCGGCATTGTCCCCTCTTTATCGGCGCGGCGTACCGAATGGGACGGCTATTTCCTTTCCGAGCAGGGCGTTTCCGTAAATTATACGTTTAACGCCGTTCTTGACGCCCCGCCGTTTCACTCGGTTTCCCTTGGCGGGAATTTCGCGAAATCCATTATCCCCGGATTCAGGGCCGATATAAAGGCCGGCGTTGCCTACGCTCCCGAAGCGCCGGCCCTGGCCGAGTCCTCCCCGTCGGCCGCGAAGGTGGACATACTCCCGTCGGCATTTTCAGCGCAGAATTACGCGGGTATTTCGGCCGGCCTTGAAAAGTACCTGTTCAAATTCGGCTTCGGCACTCTTTCCGTTGCGGCCGCGTATCAGGCCGTCTGGTCCCAGGGCCCGATCCTGGGACACCAGTTCGATCACGGCCCGGCGGGCGGCGTCAGGCTTTACCTGAGCAGGCTCGCCCTTCCCGCCATGGGCCTTGGGGCGGCCTACAATGTACGCGCCGATCTTTTCCAGGGAACCTTTACCATCGGCATGAGTTTTTAGGGAACGAGGGGAACCTGCGGTTCCCTTCAATATAAAAGGCTGCGGCGGGGCGCTGCGGATGTACAGGAGGCATACCATGCGATCATGGCCCGCCCTTGCGGACAGGGCGAAATCGCTCGGACTGCCGGGCGGGGGAACGCTCTTCTATTACGCGGCCGGCGGCGGCGAGTCCGGCGCGAAAAAGCCGCTCGTAGTCCTGGTGCACGGCCTGGGGGACGAGGCCGATTCCTGGCGCGGCGTCATACCCCTGCTGCAGGAGCGCTGCCGCGTCCTTGCCCCGGATCTGCCGGGGTTCGGCCGTTCCGTCGTGCCGGGGAGGATCAGCGTAACGCGGCATATCCGGGCGGTCGTCCGGCTTCTGGAAGCGGAAGGCGCGGGCCCCGGCGATCCTGCCGTGCTGGCGGGAAATTCCATGGGGGCCCTGATCGCCGAAGGCGCGGCCCTTGCCCGGCCGGAACTGGCGAAGGCCCTCATCCTTATTGACGGCTGCTTTCCCCTGGCCGCAAAGCCGGACAAGGGGCTGCTGTTCCTCTGCCTGCCTTTTTTGGGGAAGCGCTGGTACAGGCAGTTCCGCAGGGATCACGATGCCGCGTACAGGTCGCTCTTTCCCTATTACGCGGACTTCGAGGCAATGGGCGGGGCGGAACGTTGTTTTTTGCGGAAGCGGGTTGTCGAGCGGGTGGAAAGCGCCGCGCAGGAACGCGCCTATTTCGCTTCCCTGCGCAGCATGGCGGGGCGTTCCCTGGCACCGGGCCGGCGCTATCTGAAAAAACTGGATGCTTTTCTGCGCGGCAGCGCCGGCGGGCGGGGAACCGAAGGCGTGTCGAAGAAGCTCCTCATGATATGGGGGGAAAAGGACCTGATCATGCCCCAGGCTTCGGCGAGACTCCTGCGGGAGGCGTTTCCGGAAGCGGGTTTCTCCGTTATTGGCGGGGCCGGGCATCTCCCCCAGCAGGAAAAGCCTGCGGAAACCGCAGCGGCGATACTGCGTTTCCTGGACCCGTGACGCGGCGCCGGCAGTTTGTTGCCGGGTTTGGCTTACTGTTGCCGTTACATCCTGATCCTGCTAAAATTGTGTTCAAGGAGGAGGCCCCATGGTTATAAGCTGCGGCGAAGCGCTAATCGACATGGTCAAAAGGACCCTTGCGGAAACCGGGGAAACGGTTTACGTCCCCTGCCTGGGGGGGAGCCCTTTTAATACCGCAGTGGCCGTCGCGCGGCAGAAAGTGCCGGTAGGCTTTTTGGGGAGGATTTCCTCGGACTTTTTCGGGGAAAGCCTGGTGAACCACCTTATTGCGAACGGGGTTTCCACCGAATTTATCGCCCGGTCCAAAGAAAACACCACGCTGGGTTTTGTAAAAATCGAGCAGGGCAGGGAGCCGGAGTACGTTTTCTATACCGAGGGGGCCGCCGACCGTTCGCTGCAAATTTCCGATCTCCCCCGGCCGCTGCCCGAAACGGCGCGCTGTATCCACTTCGGCTCTATAGCGATGACCATGGAACCCGCAGCCTCGACCATCGAACATTTTATCAGGCAGGAGGCGGGGCGGGGGGAAGACGCGCCGGTCATATCGCTGGACCCCAATGTGCGGCCCTTCATGATAGGCGACAGGGACGGCTATATAAGGCGTTTTGAGGGATGGCTTGCCCTGGCCGACATAGCGAAAATTTCAGAGGCGGATTTTGGCTTCCTCTACCCCGGCTCGGCATTGGAAGAATCGCTGGACAGGGTGCTCGGGATGGGGCCGAAAATAGCGCTTACTACCCTGGGGCCCGGGGGCGCCCTGGGCCTGCTCAGGAAAGCGGGCGGGGGAGTACTGCGGGTACGGGCGCCGGTGGTGGATATTCCGGTCGTGGATACCATCGGCGCGGGCGACACCTTCCACGGCGCCTTCCTCGCCTGGCTTGAGCGGCATGGAAAGATGAGCCGCCGGAAACTTGGAACCTTGAGCGAGGGCGAATTCTACGACGCCCTGTTTTTCGCCAATAAAGCCGCGTCGCTGGTTTGCTCAAGGCAGGGGGCCAATCCCCCTACCTTCGAGGAAACGGAAGCCCTGGAATAATGTCCGGCAACATTTTCGGCACTGTTTTTACGGTTACCTCTTTCGGCGAATCCCACGGGCCCGCGATGGGCTGCGTGGTCTGCGGCTGCCCGGCCGGCGTCCCCCTTTCGGCGGAACTGCTGCGCGGGGAGCTGGCCCGCCGCCGTCCCGGAGGGGGAGGCCCGGCTACAACCCGCGCGGAAGCCGACGAGCCGGAGATACTTTCCGGCGTTTTCGAGGGCAGGACCCTGGGGACCCCCATCGCTATTATCGTCCGCAATACATCCGCCCGTTCCGCAGACTACGAAGAACTGAAAGACCTCTACCGCCCCGGCCACGCCGACTGGGTTTGGGAGGCGAAATACGGCTTTCGGGATTACCGGGGGGGCGGCCGCTCTTCCGGGCGGGAAACCCTGTGCCGCGTTGCCGCCGGCGCGGTAGCCAAGGCCCTGCTTGCCAAGTACGGCGTCTCTATCCGCGCCTGGACCCAGGCGGCCGCGGGCATTAACGCCCCGGCCCCCGGCGAGGCCGGCTTTGACCTGGACGAGGCCGCCCGCAACCCCCTGTGTATGCCGCACGCCGGAACCGCCGCCCGGGCCCTTGCCGAACTGGAAAACCTCCGCGCGTCCGGCGACAGCGCCGGGGGGGCCGTTTCCTGCTCCGTGACAGGCCTTCCCCCCGGCCTCGGCGAGCCGGTATTCGGCAAGCTCGACGCCCTCCTCGCCGCGGCAATGCTTTCCCTGGGCGCGGCCAAAGGCGTCGAATTCGGCGCGGGCTTCGCCGCCGCCTCTTCCCGGGGCTCAGTCCAAAACGACAGGCCCGTACCGGCAGCCAACAGTAATGCCGCGCCCCTCCCGCCCGGCGTCCCCGCGCTGGGTTACATCAGCAATAACGCGGGCGGCGTCCTGGGAGGCATTTCCACCGGCATGCCCCTGGAATTTACCGTAGCTTTCAAGCCCGTCCCCTCGATTTCGATGAAACAGCAAACCGCCGACCGTTCGGGCGCTGTCCGGGAGCTGGCCGTCAAAGGCCGCCATGATATATGCGTCTGCCCGCGCGCCGTCCCCGTGGTGGAGGCCATGGCGGCCCTGGTACTTGCCGATCTGCTGCTCCGGAACCGCTCCTCGCGCCTCGATTAACCGGAAGGAGTCGGCGGAACCGCGAATTTCCGCCCGGCCGCCGGTATTTCCCCCCAATTAAACGCGCCGGCCGCCGCTAAACTGGAATAGTTGCAGCTATAACCGACAGTATCTATATGACTAATAGACATACGAGGAGGGTTATATCGTGCCTTTTGATGGTTGCCGATGCCTATTAAGAACAGCAGAGCGGATACCGCGGCCAATTAGTGTGTGTCCACAAAGCCGGTTACCTGGCGGACAGGCTGAAAGACCTGCGGGAGCGGGAATAAATTCGCGCCCGGCATTGAATTTTTTTTATACCCCCTTGACCTTTTTTTTTTATTTTGATAAGTTGTGATCTCGGTTTTAGGTTTTTTTGAGCGGAAGGCCGGTTTCCGGCCGAATAATTGCGTTTATTCGCCTTCCTCAGCGTGGGCCGAAACAAATACAATACCGTATGTTCCGAAACCGCCG
>JAIRRR010000079.1 GCA_031255875.1 Treponema sp. | reverse complement strand
GGGCACAGCCGGTGGACGCTGAGGCTTTTGGAAGCGGCGAGCAAGGCTGAATTAGGCATAGAACTGTCGGACACCACCATACGGTCGGTGTTAAAAAAACACCCCTGAAACCCCATATTCCGCCCCTTTTTTGACCGCGAACCTTTGGTCCGATTTGACTTCGTAGTGATTCTCCTGATATTATAACGAACCGCGCTCGCGACCCCCGGCAGTTTTACGCGTGATTAAGGGGATACAATGTGGTATTAAGTGGTTTTGTTTGGTTTAGGATTGCAAAGGAGGTATGGGCGCAATGTGGGAACTTTATGATACGCTGATTAAGAGCATACCCCCGGATTGCCGGGTGGACGAGGCCATTCCGGGGGAGCACTGGACCATGGTGCGCTCGGGGAAGGGCGTGGGGCTTGCGATGACGCTTCACGAGGACACGCGCCCGAACATCCTTTCCCTGCCCCCGGGCCGGCCCTTCTGCAAGGGGATGCCGCTCGCGGAGCTGGCGGAGGCGGCAAAATCCTGGAATTTTGCCGAGGCAAGCCTGGGGATGGCGGCAATCAGCGCGTACTGGAACTCCCCGGAGCGTGAATTTGTGGCGGCGGCCCTGGAACGGGGCGATACCGAGGCTTTCGGCGCGTGGCGGGGCCGGGTTGCCGGGAAAAGAGTCGCGGTGATCGGGCATTTCCTCCATTTGGAAAAGAGCCTGGCGCCTTTTTGCGAGCTTTCCATACTGGAAAGGCGGCCCGGCCCCGGGGATTATCCGGATTCGGCCTGCGAATACCTCCTGCCCTTCCAGGATTTTGTTTTCGCCACCGGGGTGACCCTTATCAACAAAACCCTGCCCCGGCTTCTGGAGCTTGCCGGGGAGGCCGGGATAATCCTGGCGGGGCCCAGCGTCCCCATGGCCCCGCCGCTTTTCGGCCGGGGGGTGCGGGACCTCCAGGGCCTCTTGGTTACGGACCCGGAACTCTGCGCCGCCATAGTCCGGGGCGAAAGGCCGGAGCTTACCGTTTTTGGCGCGGGCAGGCGGGTCAGCGTCCCCGGGGAAGGGCCCCCCCGTGCGGCTGCGGCAGGCGGGGAAGAAGCGGCCTTTGGCGCGGGCGGGCCGGAAAAGCCGGCATGAGATTCGTCACCTTCGCGGGCCCTCCCTCGGCGGGGAAGACCTCGGTGGCGCTCAGGACCGCCGAAAACCTCGCCGCGGCCGGTTTCCGGGTGGGGGTTGTCAAATTCGACTGCATCTCCACCACCGACGACGAAACCTACCGCAAAAAGGGCATCCCGGTCCTGACCGGCATTTCGGGCAGCCTCTGCCCGGATCATTATTTTATCACCAACATAGAGCGCTGCGTGGAATGGGGGCTTTCCCGGAACCTGGATTTCCTTTACAGCGAGAGCGCGGGGCTTTGCAACCGCTGCTCCCCGCATATTAAGGGGATAAAATCGCTCTGCGTTATCGACTGCCTTTCCGGGGTGAACACCCCCAAAAAGATAGGCCCCATGCTCCTCTTCGCCGATATGGTGGTGATTACCAAGGGTGATATTGTGTCCCAGGCGGAACGCGAGGTATTTGCCTTCCGGGCCCGGAAGGCAAACAAGAACGCGCGCTTCCTCTTTGTCAACGGCCTTACCGGGGAGGGGAGTTCCGTCCTGGCCCGGTTTCTGGCGGATACCCCGGAGATTACCGGCCTGGAGCACGAGCGGATGCGCTTCCCCCTGCCGCAGGCCCTGTGCTCCTACTGCCTTGGGGAGACCCGGATAGGGGAGGATTACGAAACGGCCAGCCTCCTGCACCAGAAAATCGCCATTCCGGAGGCGGAGCCCGTCCCGGAGGCGGGGCTATGGAAAGCCTGAGTGTGCTGGGCGGCCATGACAAGGATGGCCGGCCCGAGGATCTGAACCTGACGCTGCGCCGGGGCGACGTAGTCTGCGTTGTCGGCCCTACCGGGGCCGGGAAAAGCCGTTTCCTGGAAGACATTAGCTGCCTTGCCCAGGGGGACACGCCCACGGGCAGGAGTATCCTCGTTGACGGGGAGCCTCCCCCCGGCGAGCTGCGCTATTCCCTGGAAGGGCGCGTGGTGGCTCAGCTTTCCCAGAACATGAACTTCATCGTGGACCTGACGGTAGGGGAATTTATCAGGATGCACGGGGAATGCCGGAATCCGGCGGGCAGGGGCGGCCCCGGGGACGGCATGGAAGCCATGGTGGAGCGGATAGTGGCCGCCGCCAACCGGCTCACCGGGGAGGCCCTCTGCGCGGAAATGCCCGTAACCCGCCTTTCCGGGGGCCAGAGCCGCGCCCTCATGGTGGCGGACACCGGGCTTTTAAGCCCCTCGCCGGTGGTCCTTATCGACGAGCTTGAGAACGCCGGGGTGGACCGCGCCGGGGCGCTTGAGCTTTTGGTACGCGAGGACAAGATAGTCCTCGTCTCCACCCACGATCCGGCCCTCGCCCTGCTGGGCGCCCGGCGGCTCTGCATACGCGGCGGCGCGGTACGGCGGGTCATAGAAACATCGGCAGAGGAGAGGCAAAACGGCGCGATCCTTTCGGCGGTGAACGGGAAATTTATGGAACTCCGGGAAATGCTCCGAAACGGGGCCTCCCTGGAATTCGACATGGCTTCATTCCTGAAGGAGGCGGTTGTATGAAAAAATTCAGCGCGATCGAAAAGATACCCGATTCGATGCGGGAAAACCTCGACTTCCTGGGCCAGGTCCACTGCCCCATCAAAGACCGTTTTTCCAAGGCCTGGGAAAATTTCGAGGCCCGGTACAACGCGGGCCATGAAACCCGGCTGCGGGGCGTGGTGCCGATGGGGGGCTGCGGGGCCGATGTTTACTGCAATATCAGCACGGTCACGGAAAGGGAAAACTTCCCCCCGGTCGTAACCGATACGGGCTACCAGGAATTTTTTACCGGGAATTTCCTTTCAAGCCCGGAAAAACTTGGATGGTTCGGCTCTCCGGGCCGGGACGATCCGGTCCATTCCCTGTTCCGGGGCATTTCCCTCAAAGACCCCCTGGGCGTCTTCCACATTTTCGGCTCCATGCCCCACGTCATTCTGGTGAACCGCCGGAGGCTCGGCAGCCGCCCGGCCCCCCGCCGCATCGCCGATCTGACAAGCGGCGCGTATGCCGGAAGCCTGGGGACCGGGTTCGCGGAAGACGACATTACCGAACTCCTGCTCCTTGAAATATGGAAGGAACAGGGCGAGGAGGGCATACGGGCGCTGGCCCGGAACATCGGCTTTGCGGGCAGGCCCCAGGACATAGCCTCGGACGCGGTCGCCAACCGGGACGGATGCGCCGTTTATTTCATGTCCTGGTTCTTTGCCCACGCGGTCCCCCGGCGGGACTACCTGGAAATTATCTGGCCCGAGGACGGGGCTGTCCTCAACCCCCTCTACGCGCTTTTCAGGAAGGGCGGGACCGGGCGGGAAAACGAGGTCCGGGAAGCCTGCGCCTCCTTCCTCTTCGGCCCTGATCTCGGCCGGAGCCTGGCGGACGGCTGGTTCGTGCACGTGCGCCCGGAAATCGACTACGGGCTGCCCCCGGAGGCGAAATTCCGCTGGGTGGGCTGGGACTATATCCTGGAAAAACCCGTGGTTCAGCGGGTGCGCGAGATAGAGGCGGCCTACTACGACGA
>JAIRRR010000255.1 GCA_031255875.1 Treponema sp. | reverse complement strand
GGCAAAGGTGTCCCGGTCTATGTTTCCCTGGGCGACAGCCTCCACCTGCCGTATTACCTCGGCGCGCAGTTCCTCGGCCCGGCCGGGGTCGCAGTAAAACTGGGTTTCTATCGACAGTTCTCCGGGCGGCGGCAGGGCGGAGAGGGAGGAATTTACCCCTATGGAATAAACGCCTCCCAGCTTCTCCCGGACATCTTCCATGAGTCTGATGTCCAGATATTCGTTTAACACCGATGCTTTTATGCTGTCGTTCACGTTAAACGGTGCGGGCATGAACCAGCCCTGGAAGACTATTGATTTTTCTTCCCGGCCCTTGTAAATGTTTTTCAGGCTCTTTTGCGGCCGGTTTACGGTAATGTCGCCGAAACTGTCCCAGGGCTGCTCCCCCGGCGGAATGGACGCCAGGTAGCTTTCCGCGTAGGAGCGGAGAACCGCCTGGTCCAGGTTTCCGGTAAACACAAAGGTAAAGTCTGCGGGGTTGAGCGCCCGAGTGAGGAAACGCCGGGCGGCGGCAATATCGGCCTTTTCCAGATCTTCGAGCCGCAGGGGGGCGAAACGGTAATCGCCGCCATAGAAGGTAAGGCTCACCTCGTCGTAGAAAACCTGCTCCGGGCTTTCGCCGCGCCGTATCAGGGCGGTACGGTACTGATCAAGCAGGGCCCGGACCGCGTCCGTTTCTATGCGGGGCTGGGTAAAGGTGAGGTAGACAAGCTCAAACAGGAACTTTATATCCTCCGTAGTAGAGGAACCGCTCACGCTGCGGATAAAGGGATACACGGAAAGCGAGACGGACACCTGCCTGCCCGCCAGTTTTTGCACCAGTTCCGTCCGGGAATAGGGGCCGAGGCCCGACGCGGCAGCCATTTCCGCAGCCAGGTTCGCGGAAACAAAGTCCGCTTCCGGGACGGACGCGGTCCCCCCGCGCGCCACGGCGTTCAGTATTATCTCGTTGTTTTTGTTGTTTGTCGGCTTTAGTATTATTCGCGCGCCGTTGCCCAGGTCCCAGAGTACGGTTCCGGTTTCGTCATCGGAACTTTCGGCCGTAATCGCACCGGGCCGGGGTTCCCCGTCGAGCAGCTCTTCAGAAATTTCGGTTTCAACAGGCCTTTCGATCCTCGCCCTTTCCGCGCCTCTGACGATCTCCCTGATTTCCGCCTCTTTGGGCAGGGCGGCCAGTTCCGATTCCGAGCCGGTTACGACGACCGTAAGATCGCCGGTAGTATAATGACTTTTAACCCGCCTGCCGAGTTCTTCGGCGCTTATTCCCGGCAGAAGCCGGGTTACGGCGTCCTGTTCCCATTCCGCTCCGGCGACATTCTGCCCCTGGAGGAAATGGTCCGTAAAATCCGAAACATGGCTGCCCGAATCTTTGCGGTCCCGCTCGGAAACGATTCTGGAAAAAACCGAAAGCGCGGACCGTTTGGCCCGGTTAATTTCCGCACTGGTAAAACCATAGCGGACAAGCGATTCCTTTTCCCGCATGATCTCCGCGAGGCTTTCGCGGGCCATGCCCGGTTTGGCGATGGCGCTCAGTGTACGGAAGCCGGACTCCCTGCCGCAGCGAACAAGCCAGGCCCCGGCATTGGAATAGGGCGTCCGGGGGTCTAGCACGGCAGCGTCGAAACGCTCCGCCAGAATCTCCTCGATAAGGAAATCCATAACCCCTTCCCGGTAGGATTCCAGCGTGCCGGCAAGCGGCCGGGGAACCATTTTGTAATAGGCGTCAACCCGGGTGTAGGGGTATTCCGGATCGGTAAAAACTTCCGCGCGGAAACTGCCCTTCCGGGGCGCGGGCAGTTCGTAATAGGGCCGGTCCAGGGCGCCCTGCGGAGGGGGGGCGGTAAAACGCGAGGGCAGTTCCGCTTCCAGGGCGTCGGCGTCAAAGTCGCCCACCAGGATTACCGCCATGTTGTCGGTACGGTACCATTTCCGGTAAAATTCCTCCAGTTTGGATGCCGGGGCGTTCATGAAAGTTTCGGGTCGCTCGATGGGCAGCACGGCCTCGTAAGGCGATCCCCGGAACAGGAGCGGCACAAGTTTCCGCCGAATCCGGTCTTCCGCGCCAAGATGGCTCCGGTACTCTTCTATGATGACGGCCCGCTCGTCGTCTACATCCGCAGGGGAAAAGGTAACGGCGTAAGTCCAGTCGTCGATTACTTCCAGGGCCCGGGCGGGGATACGTTTCAGCCCGTCGTCCCCTGTTTCTACCGGGACCTCGATGCCGTACACCGTGGCGTCCTGGCTCGTGTACGCGTTCACGTCCGGGCCAAAACGCATGCCCAGGGAACGGAGGTAATTGAGCAGTTCCGCTTCGGGGAAACGCCTGGTTCCGTTAAAGGCCATGTGTTCCACAAAATGGGCCAGGCCCATCTCGCCTTCTTCTTCCAGCACGGAACCCGCGTTGACGGCCAGGGTCAGAAACGCGCGGTTTTCCGGGTAGGCGTTTTGCAGGATATAGTAGCGCAGCCCGTTGGGAAGCAGGCCCGTCCGCGCTTCGGGCATAAACGGCACCGGATCGCCCGGCTTTCCAAGGCCGCCGTAAAGATCTTCCTTCCCCGCGCCCGAGCTGGCGCAGCCGGAAAAAAACACTAAAAAAATTAAAAGAATGGAAAATACGGCGAAAACGCGCCGCAGTACGGCGCGATTCTTTAGGGTTAACGTTGTGTTCATAAATACAGTATAAAACAGATAAACAGTAAATGCAATTCCCCGCGATTCTCAATGAAAGCCGGCCCCGCGACACCCTGGCTCCGGGCGGGAAATCCGGCCGGCGGTTTTTTCCGCTTGGACCCGCAGGCCCTACGGATCAAGGCCGACGAAGACCGCGTCGCCCAGCGCGGCGGCAAAATCGCTTATGGCGGCGGGCTTTAGGGACGGAAGGGGGATAAATTTCCGGAAAAAACTCGTGCCGCGGCCGCCGTCGTAGAGTTCGCAGAAAACTTCCCCGCCGTCCACCGTAATACTGAGCCGGTAGCGGCTCCCCCCGCCGCGTTCCCCGGGGCGCGCGGCCTCTATGCCCATTTTTTTAAGGGCCTTCCGGAGCTCCCGCTCGGCCCGTCCGGGAGAGGCGGCGCGGCCCGTGTCGAGCAGCAATTCTACCGGCAGCCTGATACCGTTCTGCCTCAGCGCGCCCTGGTTCAGGGCGTAGAGCCGTTCCGCAGTGTCCCGGAGCTTCATGTCCCGGTCTTTCCCGGGCGGCTTCTTATCCAGGATCCGGTAGAGCTTGGCGTAGGTGTCGGCGATCATGTCCCGTTCCCAGACCGGATCGAACAGGGGGATGATCCGCTCAAGAAGCCCGGCGTCCCGGAACAGATAGCCTTCCTCGGCGATATACGAAGGTTCCGACAGGGGTATCAGGGGAACCTCGAATTCCCGGGCGTTCCTAAGGTAACGGTACGCCCGCCGGGGGTAGGACTCAAAAGCGTTGTAGTACTGTATCTGCGAATCAAGGCCCTGGGCGCCGTATGACCCCGCGCTTAAAACAGATTCATCTAAAGTATTGGTATCGTTGCTGTCTGGCGATTCGGCATCGTAGGCGCGGGCGGCGTTGAGGCTGTACTTTTTGTAAAGGTAATGATGTGCCGCCGATTTGACGGCATAGTACCAGCCCATATAGACGCCCCGGATCATCTGCGGGAAACCGGCGTAGATTTTCCGCTTTTCGGTTTTGGCAAGCCCCGAATAGGTTTTGTAAAGTATTTCGTGCAGATCCCGCCGGTAGCGGTCTATATCAATGCCGTAGTTGAGCATCCACGAAAGGTCCCCGGATTCAAGGCAGTCTTCGGCGTAGAGACGCGCCTCTTCCAGCCGGCCCGCTGTCTGGAAAGCCTGGGCCAGGTTTACCTTGGACAGGGGGGAAGTGTCCATCTGATAGGCGGCCTGATAGTCCGAAAGCGCGCGCGGCAGTTCCATGCGCCTAAGGTATATCTCCCCCCGGGCAAGCCTGCCGGAAGAACGGTTTTGCGAAGACAGGGAACTGTTGGTCCTTTCAAACGCGTCGGCGTAGCGGTAGTACCGGCTTTCAAGAATGGAAAGGTTGTAATGGGCAACGGCGGTAAATTCCCTGTTGTTTTGTTCCTCGCTTTCCGCAATGGCCCTTAGATACCAGTATTTGGCATCGTCGTAACGGAACATGTCGGAATAAATAGTACCCAGGGTCATGGCAAAATCCGGTTCCCTCCCGTAAGTGCTGACGGCGTCGAGCAGGAGCCGTTCCCCGTCTTTGAGCCGGTGCAGCTTGTAGTACATCCACCCCAGAGTCCCGATAGCATCCTGGTTTTCCGGATCGATGACCAGCAGCCGCTCCAGATATTCGGCGGAAACCGCGTCCCGGTTAAGGTACCCTGCGGTACGCGAAAGATGGTACAGCAAATACGGATCGTCGGGGACAATCGCTTCGGCCTTGCGGTATTCATCCCAGGCAAGATGGTAGAGTTCCCGGCTGTAGTAGAGGGCGCCCAGGGTCATGGGAAAGCGCGGATCGCCGGGGAAGAGGCCCTCCCCCTCGGTATACAACCTGATGGCCAGATCCCAGTTTTCCCGCTCCTGGGCATCGTCGGCAGCTTCCAGAAGGCCGTCTGCGGTTAAAAGCTCTCCCGCTTCTTCCGACCGGACGGAATCGCCGGAAAAAACAAAGAACAGGGCCGCGAGCAGGATGATGGGAATCTTCCCCGCATTCCCGCCGGCCGGACCGCCGCGCCGCCCGGCAGCCATTGCCAGGGGCGGCAGCGCCCAGGCCAGAAAACGGCGGAACAGGGAAACGGTTTTTCCGTAGCGCCCGGAAAATTCCCGGTAGTTCTCCCGCATGGCCCGCAGTTCCTCCGGGGGAAAGACACGGGAGAAACGCGCGGCGGCGGCGTTGCCGTAGAGCGGGTAAACGCCAAGGGCGTGCCGCCCGTCCAGAGAGCGGGCCCATTCGGCTTCCCCCGCGTCCCCGCCGCGCCTGAAACCGGCCAGGGCAAGCCGCCTGCGCACATGGGCCCAAAGCCGGACAGCCTTTTTCCTGGGGTCCCGGGAAAGGAAGTACAATACCAGATACCCGCAGCGCAGGGAGAGAAAGAGGAACGCCGCCAAAATCAAAAGCAAAACCGCCCCGCTTTTCCGGAGGAAAGAAACGGCGTCCCCGCCTATTGAATTTAAACGGTCCCGATCTTCTTCCCCGTTGATTCCCCGTTTCGCGTTCATCCGGGAACGGTTTTCCAGGATTTCCTTTATGAGCCGTTCAAAGAGTTCCGGAGGCACGCCGCTCGAAAAGTTGAATTCCTCGTCTTCCGCAAGCTGGGTAGTAGTGGGGTCGTAGTCGATCCACCCATAACCCGGATAGTACACTTCAACCCAGGCGTGGGCCATGTCGGAACGGATCGGGTAATAATCAAAAGCGCCGCCCTGCGGATCGAGGAAAAAACCTACCGCGACCCGCGAAGGTATGCCCAAAGAGCGCAGCAGGAGCGTCATGGCAAAGGCAAAGTAGGAACAGTACCCCCGTTTTGTCTCGTAGAGAAACCACGCAAGCTGGTCCCCGTCGGGGGCGATTCCGGGTTTCAGGCTGTAACGGTACTCCCCGTACCTGAGCCGTTCGTATACCGCCTGCGCCATATCGCTGGAAGACAAATAGCCCCGGCTCAGCTCGTCCGCATACGCAGCGACGCGCCCGTCCCCGCCGTATTCGGTGTAGAAGGCGTATTCTTCCTCCTCCATGCCGAAGTCCCGGGCGGAAAATCCCGGAACAGCGGCCCGGCCCGCGCCGCCCGGGGGCAGGGTCCGGCGGGGCGAATTGGCCGAAAGAATGTCGGCAGATACATCGCTGACATAGCTTGTAACGCCGTAGGCCGAGTTAAAGGACGAGGCATCCCAGCTTTCGTAAGGGGTAATTTCCCTGGGCTGGTTAATGGCGATAAAGGCGGACGCGTCAAAATTAACCAGGAAGTATTCCTGCCCGATAAACCGGCCCCCCGGAAAATCAGCGCCGCCGACAACGGTCCGTGTTTCAGGCAGCTTCTGGGGGTGGGCAAGCTCGTCCCGTTCCTCGTTCCGGTAGAATCCCTGTTTTTCGCTGTAGCCCGAAAGCACAAAGCGGCGGAGGTAGATATGATGATCCTGGGATTCCTTGCGGACGATCAGGATGAGGTCGTCGTTCATCCGAATCTCGCTCTGGAGTTTCAGTATTTGGGAAAAATCGAAACGGAAGAGGTTAGGCTGGAGAAGCCCGCCCCCCCGTTCCAAAGCCCGTTCCTGGGAAGGGCGGATCATCAGAATACCGGCCGCCAGGGCCAGCGCCGCCAGTACCGCCGCGGCCCGGATCAGCTCGCCCCGGCGCACCAGGTACTCGGCAGGCATTGAAAACATAAGCGCGAGCATCTGAAAAAGCACTATCGCGGTAAAGAGGACGATCATCGTCACGGGCCAGCGGTAGGCCTCCATGGCGGCGGTACGGAACAGGCAGTAAAAAACCAGCAGCAAAAGCTGCGCGGCGGTAATGTCAAAACGGAGGAAGGCGCGGGACTGCGCGGAAAACCAGGTAAAGAGCGCCGCCCAGTAATACGGGAAAAGCGAGGCAAAGTTGTTGCGGTCAAAGCCGAGGAGCAGGGAATCGAAGACTGCGGGAGCGTCCGGGGAAAAGAAGCCGGAAAGGGCGATAAAGGCGCGGGCCGCCCAGGGAACAAGGGCAAGGATGGCGAGGGCCGGGATATGCCGCAGAGGCCGCGCGGCGCTTTTCCCGCCCCGGTCCGGCGGCCCGAACCGCAGGGCCCCCAGAACCAGGGGCGCGGCGAATCCTGCGGCCAGCGACACGGCGAACACCGCCGTATCCGCCACATCGCCGGCCAGAAGCCGGAACTGCCAGAGTATCCCGTACAGGGCGGAAGACCTCAGCGCTAGGGCGGCAGGAGGAGGACTCTCTCCGGCGGACAGGCGGAATTCCATACCCTATAGCGTAGCACTTTTACGGGCGGCAGTGAAGATTACCAGATGATTACCGGATAAAAAGCTCCGGCGCCCGGCGCGGGCGCCGGATAATCCGGCCCCGCCTAGCCGCTTACGGCTTCGGCGTCGAGTTTTGCCAGAATGGAAAGCTCGGTTTCCTTGTCAAAATACCGGGCCTTTTCCAACCTGGGAATAAAGTTGGCGATGTCCCCCACTTTGAAGGTGTAGTGGGGCTCGGTCCGGGCCACCATCTGCTGGGCCGCGCTGCCGGTCGTGGTAAGCCAGAGGTGGATGTCGGCGCCGAGCGGCTCGACCACGGCCACCTTGACGGAGATGTTGTTTTCCGCCGCCGGGTCTTTAACATAGGTCATGTCTTCCGGGCGTATGCCGAAGAAGATCTCCTTGCCCACGTAATTTTTGATGTATTCGGCGTGCTGGGGAAGGGGTTTCAGCTCAAAGGAACCCTCGTCCAGGACCACGGCGCCGCCCCTTTCCAATACCGTGACGGTAAGGAAATTCATCGGGGGGGAGCCGATAAAACCGGCGACAAATTTGTTCACCGGGTAGTTGTAGAGGTTCATGGGGGAACCTATCTGCTGGACCTTGCCGTCCTTCATGACCACGATTTTATTGGCCATGGTCATGGCCTCTACCTGGTCGTGGGTGACGTAGATCATGGTGGCGTCAAGCCGGTGGTGGAGGCTGGAAATCTCCGCGCGCATCTGCACCCGCAGCTTGGCGTCCAGGTTGGAGAGCGGCTCGTCAAAGAGGAATACCTTGGGGTTACGGACTATGGCGCGCCCGACGGCGACACGCTGCCGCTGGCCGCCGGAAAGGGCCTTGGGTTTGCGGTCCAGAAATTTTTCAATATCGAGTATCTTGGCCGCGTCCTTGACCCGCTTGTCTATCTCGTCTTTCGGGACCTTTTTAATACGCAGGCCGAAAGCCATATTTTCGTACACCGACATGTGGGGGTACAGCGCGTAGTTCTGAAATACCATGGCGATATTCCGGTCCTTTGGCGGCACGTCGTTCATCAATTCGCCGTCTATGTGGAGCTCGCCTTCGGTAATATCCTCCAGGCCGGCAACCATACGCAGGGTTGTGGACTTCCCGCAGCCCGATGGCCCGACAAAGACGACGAATTCCTTGTCCTCGACTACTATGTTGGCGTTATCCACGGCGCGGACATTGCCCTCATAGACCTTGCTGATGTTTTTCAATTCTACTTTTGCCATTTTGGCCTCCCGTCAGGGTTAGTTTATTCCCTTAAATTTAAGCGCAGCCCGCC
>JAIRRR010000253.1 GCA_031255875.1 Treponema sp. | reverse complement strand
TCGAGAATGGGGAATATGCTGTTCGCCTCCCCCCTGAGGCTCACCCTGACCATGTGGTTGTAGGAGCTCGCGATGGCAAGGGTGTTATTCAGTTCCACCTTAAGCGGGACGGAAAAGAAACGGTTCTCCAGAACGCTTATCCGGTGAAACATAAAAAGCACGACCGCAAGCGCTGTCGCGAGCATCTTCGCGGGCCAGTTTTCTATAACTTTCAAAAGCAGCTTCCTGCCGTTTATGGCTACCATCTTGTTCCTCGCTCAGCGGGCCGTGTCCCTGGTTTTCGGAAGATCCGACGGCACTGCGGCGGCCAGTTCCGAAGGCTCGTCACGGAGCGCCTTCCCTGTCCCGCTTTCGCCGCCGGCGGGATGGACGGCCGGGGCCTTCCCCGCCGCGCCCCGGTCGATAAGCTCGCGCAGTTTCCGCGTCGCCTCGGCGCCGGAAAGATCGTAGTACAGCTTGCCGTCAAAGGCCAGGGAGATGGCCCCGGTCTCTTCCGACACGACCAGCACTACCGCGTCGCTCTGCTCGCTCATCCCCAAAGAGGCCCGGTGCCGGGTGCCGAAACTCTTGCGGATATCCTGCTGTTCCGAAAGGGGGAGGAAGCACCCGGCGGCAACGATTCTGCCGTTCTGGATGATCATGGCCCCGTCGTGGAGCGGGGTATCGAATTCAAACACCGTTACTATCAGGCTGGAAGAAATCTCCGCGTTTAAGCGGGTCCCCGTATCAATTATGTTTTTGATATTCACCCGCCGGGGAAACACTACCAGCGCGCCGCGCCGCTGCTGGGAAAGCATTTCCGCTGCGGTAATCACCGCCTCGATCTGGCTTATCTTGGGTTTGATGTCGGCCCGGAAGAGGTCCCCCTGGCCAAGGCTGATAATGATCTTCCTCAGCTCGGGCTGGAACAGGATGGCGATGGCTATGAAAAGCCCGGGGGCCAGGGCGGACAGTATCCACTGAAGGGTGGTAAGCTGGAGCAGGGCGGCCCCCCCGTATACCAGGGCCAGGAAAAAAACGCCCCGGATGATCTGCACCGCCTGGGTCTTTACCAAAAGCTCGTAGGCTTTGTAAAGCAGAAAGGCGAGAATGGTCACATCCAGGACAGGGCGCAGCAGGTTATAGGCCGACTGGAGATGCTGTATCACTTCCACTTGCTTTTTCCTTGATTCATCGTATCACAAATCTGAGAATATATACAGGGCTTTGTCACGGGCCGCGCGTATTTCCTCCCGGCCGCCCTTCAAGGAGCTTCCTGTAGAGCGCGAAATTTTCCCGGTCAAAACAGACGAAGATCACTTTTTTGATTCCGGGAATTTCAGGGAGCGTGTCCGAAACTGTCCTAAAGGCGGTTTCCGCAGCCTCGGCCCTGGGGTAGCCGTAGACGCCGGTACTGATATTCGGGAACGCGATGCTTTCAAGCCCGGCGCTTCCCGCCAGGCCGAGGCTCTTCCGGTAGCAGGAGGCGAGCAGTTCCCTTTCCCCCCGGCCGCCGCCGCGCCAGACAGGGCCGACCGTGTGGATCACCTTTTTGCACGGCAGTTTCCCGGCCCCGGTTATGACGGCGTCCCCTGCCGGGCAGCCGCCCTGTTTCCCGGCGATTGCCCGGCATTCCTCCAGAAGCGCGGGTCCCGCCGCGCGGTGGATGGCGCCGTCAACGCCGCCCCCGCCCAGAAGGCCGGAATTCGCCGCGTTGACAATGGCGTCAACCTTGAGCTTTGTAATGTCGCCTTCGATAACCGTAATTTCCGCGTCCATTGCGTGTCCTCCTAAGACGGGCCGTCCTGCGCCGATCCGGCTGTTTCCGGCCTTAGCTCCCCGGCAAGGAGCGGGTTGGAAAGCAGCTCCAGAAACTGTTTCTCGCTGATGATGGGTATACCGAGCTTTCTGGCTTTGAGGTTCTTCGCCGAGCCGGATTCGCCGTCATTGGTCACGAGGAACGAGGTGTCCTTTGTCACGGAAGACTTGGCGCTTCCGCCTGCGGCCCTGGCTTTTTCCTCGGCCTCGCCCCGCTTCATCGTTTCAAGCTCCCCGGTAAAACAGAAACTGTAGCCCCTAAGCTTAAGCGCCCCCTCGTCCGGAGGGGGGGCGATAGAGATGACGCCCTGCGCAAGGACGCCGTCAATTTCCCGGGCGCAGGCCCTCAGTTCGTCGTAAATTGTCCGCGCGGTAATCTCCCCCAGGCCGTAAACAGCGGCAAGCTCTTCCACAGCGGCGGCGCGGAGTTTTTCCAGAGTATCAAAACCGGCCTGGACCACCTTTTCCATGATAAGCTCGCCCACTCCCTCGAAATCGAAAGCCGCGATAAAGGCCGCCAGGGAAAGCTCCCGGGGCGCCATGATATGGCGCAGTACCTTGGCAGCGGACAGTTCACCCATGCGGTCGTAAAGCGACAGTTCTTCTGTTGTAAGCGTGTAGAGATCGCCCGGGTGGCGGACCCGCTGTTTGTCGAATAACTGCTGGATAAGCTTTTCTCCCAGCTCCCGTATATCCAGTACCGATACCCATTTCTGCACGCGGTGCAGCAGCCGTTTCGGGCAGCCGGGGTTCGGGCAGAAAAGCCTGGTGCCGGCGTCTTCCAGCCCGCTTCCGCAGCTCCCGCATTGGTCCGGAAAGGCGATTTCCCGCTGTTCCCCGGGCGGCAGGGCGGCCGGCGCCAGCTCCGGCCGGGCAAGTCCCTCGATCTTGGGGATAATCTCGCCCCGCTTCACCACGGTAACCGCCGAGCCGATCTTAAGCCCCAGCGCCCGGATCATGTCGGGGTTGTTGAGGTTCGCCCGCTGCACCGTGGTCCCCGCGATCCGCACCGGGTCCACGATGCCTATGGGCGTGTAGGTCGCCCCGGATTCGCTCCACTCGACTTCCCGCAGCAGGCTTACCGCGCTTTCAAGATCGAATTTAAAAGCGATCTGGTTTTCCGGCCGCGCGCGCCTCAGATCGGCCATATCGGTGTTTTTGTCCTTTACAACAAGGCCGTCGATGTCGTAGGGAAGTTCCTTGCGCCTTTCCGCCACTTCGGCGCGGTACGCAATTACATCCTCCGCGCTTTCAAATTCCCTGGTTTCCGCCGTGGTGAAGCCTCGGGCCGCAAGCCACGCTATTTTCCCGATTTCGTCCGGGAAATACCGATCGTCCCCCGATGCCGCGGCGTCGTAGGTAACAAGCAGAAGATCTTCGCAGCCTATCCCGTCCTTCCGCCGCATAATGCCGTTGGCGGCGTTCCGGCAATTGGCCTTGCCCGCGTGCTTTTCCCGCCAGACTTCGCGGGTCATAACAACCTCGCCGCGCACGCCGCCTGAAAACCCGATGTCGAGCTTCTCCCGCACCCCGGCCATGCGCCGGGCGTTCCTGGTAATCTCGTCCCCTATTACCCCGTTTCCCCGGGTAATGGCCCTTCTCAGCGCGCCCTTTTCATACTGAAGCTCCAGGCTTGCCCCGTCCAGCTTGTACTGGACCACGTACACGGGGAAATTTTTCCCCAGGGCCCATTCGCGGAATTCCTCCGGGTTTGCCGCCTTTTCCTGGCTTCCCATGGGGATAAGGTGCTTTGCCTTGGGGAAACCGTCGGCGCTGTCCTCCCCGATTTTTTTCAGAACGGAATTTTCCGGGTCAAGCGATCTGAGTTCTTCCCAGAGCTTGTCAAATTCGGCATCCGAAATTTCCGCCTCGCCGTTGTAGTAGGAATCCTGATAGCGCTTGATAAGGTGTTCAAGCGCGCTTATTCTGCTTTTATTGTCCATGGCAGCCTCCTTTTTCACAAGCCGCAGGCCTCAAAGTACAATTCCCATACCCCGTGGTTCTTTTCCCTGCCCTTGATCTCAAACTTTGTTTCAGGCCGCCATGCCTGTTTTTCGGCAAAACCGCTGTAGGGATTTTTCAGGCCGGGGGTTTCCGAAAGCGCCTTCATGATCCAGCCGGCGTAGTCTTCCCAGTCGGTGACAACATAGACATAGCCGGCCGGGGCGGAG
>JAIRRR010000200.1 GCA_031255875.1 Treponema sp. | reverse complement strand
GCAATCATCGGGATGACCGCCGTCGGGAAAGCGGCCGCCGCCATAGAGCAGAAGGACTACGCCTTTGAGAAAATCGAGACCGCTTCCTCGCATCTGCTCGGGGTTATCAACGACATTCTGGATATGTCGAAGATAGAGGCGGGTAAGCTGGAGCTTTCTTTTTCGGATTTTGATTTTGAAAAAACGCTGCAAAGGGTCGTCAATGTCATCAATTTCCGCGTGGACGAAAAAAACCAGAATTTGACGGTGTACATTGACAAAAGAATCCCCCGCGCGCTCAGCGGCGACGACCAGCGGCTGGCGCAGATTATCACGAATCTGCTTTCAAACGCCGTCAAATTCACGCCCGAAAACGGGGCGATCCGGGTTGACACGCGGCTGCTGGAAGAAAAAAACAACGTCTGCACAATACAGATCGAGGTTGCCGACACCGGCATCGGGATATCCGAGGAGCAGCAGGCCCGGCTGTTTACTTCTTTCCAGCAGGCCGAAAGCAGCACCTCGCGCAAATTCGGCGGCACCGGGCTTGGGCTCGCGATCTCGAAACGCATTGTCGAGCTGATGGGCGGGCAGATATGGATAAAATCGGAGCTTGGGCGCGGCTCTACCTTCGGCTTTACCATACAGGCCGGGCGCGGCGCGTCCCCAAAAAACGCCCCTCTGATCCCGGGCGTAAACCGGGCGGACGTGCGGGTGCTCGCCGTGGACGACGCGCCGGAAATCCGCGCGTATTTCGCGGAAATCGCCCGGGGCATAGGCATACCGTGCGACATCGCCTCGGGCGGCGAGGAAGCCTGTAGTTTAATCGACCGTAACGGGCCCTACGACATCTATTTCATTGACTGGAAGATGCCCGGCATGGACGGGATCGAGCTTTCGCGCCGGATCAGGGACCTGGGCGGGAACAGATCCGTGGTCATTATGATCTCGTCCGTAGAATGGGGCGCCATCGAGAAGGACGCGAGAGACGCCGGGATCAGCCGCTTCCTGCCCAAGCCGCTTTTCCCCTCCGTGATAGCGGACTGCATCGACGAGTGCCTCGGCATGGCGCCTGTCCAGGAGGCCGGGAAAACGGAAACCGACGATTTCAGCGGGCGCCGCGTGCTGCTGGCGGAAGACGTGGAGATCAACCGGGAGATCATGCTGTCTTTGCTGGAGCCGTCGGGCCTTGCCATAGACTGCGCGGAAAACGGCGTCGAGGCGGTAAAACTCTTTTCCGAAAATTACGGCAGCTATGACCTGGTTTTTATGGACGTGCAGATGCCGGAGATGGACGGCTACGAGGCCACGCGGCGCATCCGCGATTTCGAGGAAAAGCAGGGGCGGGAGGCGGCCCGGAACCGCCCGCAGGGCGTCCCGATTATCGCCATGACCGCCAACGTGTTCCGCGAAGATATAGAGAAGTGCCTTGAGGCCGGCATGAACGGGCACCTCGGCAAGCCGCTGGATATGGGCGTCGTGCTGGACATATTGCGGGAGTATCTTAAGTGAAGCGAGGCGTCCGGCAGCAGGCACGGGCAGGATGCCCGGCGCGGGACTGCGCCCGGCAGGGCCTTCCAATAACGGGCGGCCTCCCGCTCAGGCGATTCTCCCCGCCTCCTCGAACAGGGCGCGGATATTCGCGGGCGGCATGTCGTCCAGGATGGCTTCGTGGCTGGGGGAGATGATAAGGCCGGTGGGAAAAAGTTCCCGCAGCTCCCGTACCTTGCGTCTTACGTCTTCCGGCGATCCGCGGACCAGAAGCTGCTGGGTATCCACGCCGCCGCAGAAGGAAACCCTGCCCCCGTAGCGCGCGCGCAAAGCGGCCGCGTCCATGCCGGCGGCCAGGGCCTGGATCGGGTGGATCGCGTCCGCCCCGGCTTCGATTATATCGGGGATGGCGTCGGCCACGGAGCCGCAGGAATGGTAGATAACCTTGAGGCCGTAGCTGTGGGCCTGATCCGCCAGGGCGCGGCAGCCGGGAATGACGAAGCGGCGCACCAGGGCCGGCGAGACCAGGAGGCCGCGCTGAGTTCCCACGTCATCCCCTATCAGGACCGCGTGGAGGCGCCTTCGCCCTTTCCGGGAGGATCCCCCGGAACCGCACACGGCTTTATAGAAAACCTCGTTCGCCCGGAGGAAAAAATCCACAATTTTGCCGTCCACCGCCTCGACAAGATCGGGGTTGGAAACCATGTTCATCAGCGCGGTTTCCATGCCGAAGGACGCGCAGGTATTCTGAAAGTGGGTGGACCAGAGGACCCCCAGGACCGCCTTGTCCTCCGGCGCCTGGTCCACAAGGCTCCGGCATTCGTCCGGGTCGATGTACTTTTCCGGTTCCGGCCATTTGAAGAAGGCCAGGTCCTCCTCGCTTTCGCAGTTCTTGAAACAGCCGTCCGCAGTAAGGGTCCTGTTGGCAATGCGGGCCTTGCCGTCCTGGTACCAGTCAAAGGCGGAACTAATAGAAGCAGAGTACTCCGACTTGTAGGGGATGGCCACGGAATAAAAATCGTCCCCCACCGCCAGTTTCAGATCGTGGAGATTGTCAACCCCGTACTCGGCAAAGAGTCCCGGCTGGGCCTGGAGGCTGGGAATCCCGAGCCATGCCGCCGGGCGGTCAACCGGCTGCCGTTCAATAGTCGCGTAAAACCTCTCAACACTCCTCACCCTCTTCCCTCCTGGCTTTTCTTCCCTTTTGTTTTTTATTCCCGTCAATAATACCTGTCTATCACCCCGCTTACTATCCTTGCCCATTCCGTTAGGTTTTCCACCTTGTAATTGACGGTGCTAATGTCCTTTAGGATATACTCAAAGGGGGTGTTGTTCTCCCGGCAGACCTCGATAGTTTCGGTTATTTCTTTTTCTACTATATCCGCGCTGACGCTTTCCGCGACAAAGGCGGGATTCGGCTTCCGGGAAAGCACGTAATCGCTTCCCATCAATTCCGCCTGGGCGCGGAGCCTGGTCCAGGGACTGGCCCCCATCTTCCGCATATTGGGTATTTTCCGCAGATAGGGGACAAGCTGGTGCAGCGGCTCGCAGCAGCCGTAATAGGAAAGGCCGCATTTTTCCATAAAGGGGCGCAGGTATTGCAGGTTGAATTCGTCGTTCATGGCGGGGGAGGCCGACACGAAGATCTGGGCGGTCCCGCACCACCACACGTCCTTAAGCCGCACCCTGCCGCCGTCGTAATCGGGGGCCGGAAGCTCGCCGGTATTGGTGGGCGTACAGTTCATGTTGGGAAAACTGTAATCCAAAAGGCCCAGGGCCTCCATCTGGGTGTAGCGCGATTCGTAAATGTCGTTGAATTTTTTTACGGTCTTGTGGATAAGGGAGGGGTTATCGACCATGTCGAGCAGGCAATTCTGTATTCCCCGGAAACGGACGATGATGTCCCAGGGCTGGTAGTAAATGCCGTGGCCCCGCAGCTTTACGGGAAGAATGCCGTCAAGGACTTCCGCCGCGGCCTCCAAATTTGCCGCGTCCTTTTCCGGATAAGCGGTAACTTCCGGCAGTTTCAGGGCGTCCAGCTTTTCCTCGCTGCCCAGCTGATCCTCGTAATGGTGGGAGACAATGCTGTTTTTGGAATCGGTGGCCCGCGTCTCTTCCATTATATCTATGCCTATGCCGGTCTGGGAAAAGGTCTTGTAAACGTAATACGAATCTTCGGCTATCATGTCCCCCTGGAAATACTTCCACTGGAAAAGCTGCTGCCTAAAGAAGGTTTCCATTTCCACGGCCCACGCGCCCCGGCAGCGCGGGGCCAGCTCGCCCGTGCCGCCAAGCTCGTGCCAGGGAATCTGCCCGAACCAGAGGGGCGGGCGTACCTGTTTGAGGCTGTGCATGTCCCTGATCCGCTGTATCCGTTCCCCGTTCGCCTCGTCCGCCGCGATTTCCGCGTAACGCTTCCCCAGTTCCCGCAGTATCCGCCTGTCTTCCGGGGAAACGGAGGGTTTTCCCGCCGGGCCGTCGTTTGCGGAAAAAGCCGCGAAAGGGCTTGAATTGTTTATCTGTCTCATCGCTTTATTCCTCCAGGGCTGCTTCCATCATGGCGGCCACATTTTCCGGCGGGACATTGGGCAGCAGGGTTTCATGGCTGGCGCAGACAATGTAGTCCGGGCCCAGGAGTTCCTTGACCCGCCGGACCTCGGCCTTTACTTCACCGGGCGTGCCGAAGGGCAGAAGCCGCTGGGTGTCGATCCCGCCCATAAAGACAACCTTGCCCCTGTAGTTTTCCGCCAGGCTCCCGGCGTCCATGTTTTTCGCCAGGGCCTGTATGGGGTGCAGCACCTCCACGCCGGCGGCAATAAGCTGGGGGATGACCCGGTAAATGGAGCCGCAGGAGTGCATGGTAACGTGCAGCCCGTAGGCCCGGGCCTGATCGATAAGTTTTTTTATAAAGGGCAGTAAAAATTCCTCAAAGGTCCTGGGGGAAATCAGAAGGTCCAGCTGGGAACCCAGATCAATCCCGATAAATATGGAATCGATTTTTTTCCCGGCTTCCGAAAAAAGAACCTCGTTGGCCGCAAGGTAAAAATCCGTAAGGTGCCCGGTTACCGCCTTGACCAGATCCGGCTCGCTCAGCATCTTGACCATGCAGTTTTCCATGCCGAAAAAATTCCAGGTATTGCTAAAGATACTACCCCAGGTGCTGCACAGCACCGCCTGGCCCGCCTCCACGGTGCGGTCTATTTCCCTGATAGTCTCGCCAAAATCGCAATCGCCGACCGTGGGCCAATGGTAGCTATGTATCTCTTCCACATCCTCGCAGTCCGCAAAAACCGCCTCCCCGTGCATAATAGTCGCGTAGCCCTTTCCCGAACTCTGCACGCCCGCGTTTTTCCTGGCGGCCAGGTTCATGGGATCGAACATGGGGTAATCGGTCCGCCGCCAGAGATGGCAGTCCTCCTCCGGCCGCACGTAGCGGCAGACGCTTCCCAGCTTAAGGCCCAGCTCGAAATCGTCCCTGACCCCGAAATAAGAATGCAGCGCCGGCTTGCTGTCGTCGTGGGGAACCCCGTGCCAGAAACCGCAGCGCCCGCTCCGCCTTTCGACTATTTCCCTAAAATGATCCCTTCCGTTCATGGCCGCTCCTTCGTATAACGCCTAAAGATACCTTCTAATCAGCCCGGCCCGTTCTTCAAGCTCCTCCGGGGGCAGAAGATTATCCCCGGAAAGATCCAGGACAAAAGGCCGTCCCCATTCAGGCCCGCCCCGGTATTTCGGTACCAGATGGAGGTGCAGATGGGGATAGAGATCGCCGAAAGCGGCGTAGTTGATTTTGTCCGGCGAAAACGCCTCCCAGAGCGCCTTGGCCGCCCTGGACAAATCCCGCGCCCAGGCCGCCAGTTCTTCGGGCCCCGTCATGAACAGCTCGGTCTTGTGATCGTTCAGGGCAAGGATACAGCGGCCCTTATAGGACTGGTCCCTGGTCAGGAGGAGGGCGCTGGTCTCCAGATCGGCAACCTTGACGGAAATATCATCGGCACAGGTACAGTAACGGCAGCGAGAGTCTTTCATGTGTAGTTTCCTCGGTTTTCATATAAACATGTTCATTGTTAATGAGGAATAAATACCCCTCTACAGACAATTAAATCACTAAATCACCCAAAAAGTCAACAAATTTCCTAAATTTTTCGACTCTGCCCGGAAATTTTTCGGCCTTTACATATACATGTATATATTATAAGATGCAGGCGAGTCTGCCCCGTGCGAAAAACTCCCGGGAAACCGAAACAGTTTTCGCTTGCATTTTTTCAGCGCCTACATTACAGTATCCTAAATAGCGCTTCGGCTTTGCCCGAAGCAAAATTTAAACGCGGTTTCTTAGGAGGACCATTTTATGAAAAGAGTAGTGTTTGGGTGTCTTGTCCTGGCCCTGTGCGCCGGAACGGTGTTCGGGGCCGGCGGCCAGCAGAGCGCGGGCGGAAAGAAGCAGTATGTCTTCGGATATACCTGCATGCAGCTTTCCAATCCCTTCTTTACCTATATCGAGCAGGGGATGCGCCAGGAAATTGAAAAGAACGGCGACAGGCTTATCACCGTCGATCCCGCAATGGACGTGGCCAAGCAGATCAACCAGATCGAAGATCTTATTTCCCAGAAAATCGATCTGCTTTTTCTCAACCCCGTAGACTGGGAAGGCATACGCCCGGCGCTTCTGGCGCTGCAACGGGCCAACATCCCCGTAGTCAACTTTGACGCCGAGGTTAAGGACATGGACCTGGTTACCGCCTATGCCGGTTCCGACAATTACAATGCCGGCAAAGTATGCGGCGAAGATATGATAAAGCGCTTCCCCCAGGGAGGCCCCATCGCGATCCTCGATTCTCCCACGATGAACTCGGTCCGCGACCGGATCTCCGGTTTTGAAGACGCGATTAAAGGCCATAACTTTAACGTAGTCTTCCAGCGGGACGCCCTGGGGGATCTCCCCACGGCCCTGCGCCATACCGAAGACATGCTCCAGAGCAATCCCGAAGTCATCGCCATTATGGGCGGCAACGATCCGACGGCACTGGGCGCCCTGGCGGCCTGCAAAACAGCCAACCGCACCAATATCGCCATCTACGGCGTTGACGGTTCCCCCGAGGCCAAGGCCGCCATGGCGGAGAGAGGCCAGTTCGTCGGTTCCGGCGCGCAGAGCCCCCTCAACATCGGCCTTGAATCCCTCAAGCTGGGTTACCAGATCCTCCGGGGCGAGTCTTACCAGAAACGTGTCCCTGTACCGACCTTCATGATCAACCAGGACAACGTCTCCCAGTACGGCACCTCCGGCTGGCAGTAAAAAACATCCGGTTGCGGACGGCCGGCGCTCGTCCGCTGCCTGTTCTTTCGCTTGGAACCCGTGCAGGAATAAAATGCCATGAATGTTATTCCTGCGCGGGTCTTCAATCTAGGGGGCTTTAGTGAGCGATACGGTTCTGTTGGAAATGAATCATGTGAGGAAGGAATTCCCCGGCGTCGTTGCCCTGGAAGACGTTTCCTTGCAGCTCCGGGCAGGCGAAGTCCACGCCCTGCTTGGAGAGAACGGCGCGGGAAAATCCACCCTTATCAAGGTGCTGGGGGGCATTTACGCTCCCAACGCGGGGGAGATCCGCATTAACGGAAAACCGGTGATCATCAACTCGGTACAGGATGCCCACAACAACGGTATCAGCGTTATCCACCAGGAACTGGTTTTGGTACCCCACATGACGGTGGCGGAAAACATCTTTCTGGGACGGGAGCCGGTAAAGGGCCGCACGGTTGATTTCAAAAAGATGAACGCCGATGTCAAAGAAATACTCGATTCCTTTGAACTGGAAATCAGGCCCGAAGAAAAAGTAAGCAGCCTGACCATCGCCCAGCAGCAGATGGTCGAAATCATAAAAGCCCTTTCGTTTAACGCCAGAATCCTGGTCATGGACGAACCGACTTCTTCCCTTTCGGAAAAGGACGTGGGTTTCCTCTTTGAAACCATCAGAAAACTCAAGGGCCAGGGGGTGGGGGTTATCTACATTTCCCACCGCATGAACGAACTTAAGCAAATAACCGACCGGATCACGGTAATCCGGGACGGAGCATATATCGGAACCAGGGATACCGCCGCAGCCACCAACGACGAGCTTATTGCCATGATGGTGGGGCGGCAACTGACCAGCTACTATAACAGAGATTTCGGAACCCCGGGCGAGCCTGTGCTGGAAGTTAAAAATCTGGGCGACGGCGAGCTCCTCAAGGACGTGTCCTTTGCCCTGCGGAAGGGGGAGATCCTCGGTTTCGCCGGCCTTGTCGGGGCGGGCCGCAGCGAGCTGATGAAGACCATCTTCGGCCTTTGGCCCCGGACTACGGGCGATATCCTGGTGGACGGCAAAAAAGTTGCCATACACAACCCGGAAGAAGCCATGGCCCTGGGCCTTGTTCTGGTGCCGGAAAGCCGCAAGCTCGAAGCCATCTACCCCGAAATGAGCGTGATGTTTAACATCACCCTCAAAACCTTAAAGGAATTTATCAAGGGCGTTTTTGTCGATTCTGAAAAAGAGCGGGCCATTGCCAGGGAGCAGGTGGATAAGATGGCCATCAAAACCCCTTCCTATACCCAGACCGTGGGGAATCTCTCCGGCGGCAACCAGCAGAAGGTAGTTATCGGGCGCTGGCTCGCCACCATGCCCAGGATTCTGATTCTGGACGAGCCCACTAAAGGCGTAGACGTAGGGGCCAAGGCGGAAATATACACCATTATGAACGATCTGGTAAAGCAGGGGGTGTCCGTTATTATGATATCCTCGGAACTGCCCGAAGTGATCAACATGGCCGACCGGGTCATAGTGATGAGCGCCGGCAAAATCACCGCCTGCATCCCCAGGGAAGATCTTTCCCAGGAAAAAATAATGAAACACGCGACACAGTTTATCGCATAGGACGGAGGAAATAAGGTGATGAGCGATACCAAAACTAGAGAATCGATGGACAGGCCGGGCCTGGGCCAGTCCCCGGTAGTTCGTTTTGTCAGGGACAATCTGGGCATCCTGGTAGGCCTGATTATTCTCTGCCTGATTCTGGTAGTCTACGACATAATCCGGGGCAGGATGGTTTTCCTGACCACCAATAATATCATGAATGTTTTAAGGCAGGTGGCGACAAACCTCTACATTGCCTGCGCCATGACCATGATCATTATTCTGGGGGGCATCGACCTTTCGGTAGGCTCTATTGTCGGGCTCGCGGGCTGCGTTACCGGCGGCCTAATCGCCTTTGTCAACTGGCCCATGCCCCTGGCGGTGCTTATGGGCGTGCTGGTGGGGCTGGTATCGGGCGCCTTTAACGGCATTTGGATTTCCAAGACCACCATCCCGCCCTTCATCGTTACCCTGGCCATGATGAACATAGCCAGGGGGGCGGGCTATGTATATACCGGCGGGCAGCCTATCCGGATTATGTCGGATTCCTTTAACTTTATCGGCTCGGGGTATGTCTTCGATGTTATTCCTATGCCGGTTATCTATTTGGTAATTATCGTGGCGGTTTCCAGTTTTATCATGAACCGGACCAGGCTGGGGCGGCATATTTACGCCGTGGGGGGGAACCCCATGGCGGCCCGTTTTTCGGGCATTAAGAACGGCCATGTAAAGTTTTTCGCCTACGTATTCTCCGGCGTTATGAGCGGCATATCCGGCGTGGTTCTGGCGTCCCGTATGTTTTCGGGCCAGCCCACCGCCGGCCAGAGCTTTGAAATGGACGCCATCGCCGCGGTAGTCCTGGGGGGCACCAGCATGTCCGGCGGCGTGGGAAAGGTCGGCGGCACCGTTATCGGCGCCCTCATCATCGGCGTCCTGAATAACGGCCTCAACCTCCTGAACATCAATTCCTTCTGGCAGTACATCGTCAAAGGCGTCGTTATCCTTATCGCCGTGTATGTGGACTTCCTCAAGAAGCTCAGAAAGGGAAACGGCTAGGAATTTTTGCCGCGCGCCGCGTTTAACCCCCGCAATTCACCGGCGTTCAGGGCGATAGGGTGGCAAATATTCTCAGGATGTCCGCGGCGGCGTGTCGTCCCTGCCGGTTCCCAGGATCAGAAGTTCCGGGTGGTACTCGAAGTGCATGGTGTCATAGCGAGGCCATCTGCCGCCCCAGATAAACCCCTGCTCCTCGAAGGCCCGGATTACGGCGGCGGGCGGGTTCTGCCGTTTTTCGGCAGGGACGGAACGCCAGTCTATTCCTTTGGCGGC
>JAIRRR010000174.1 GCA_031255875.1 Treponema sp. | reverse complement strand
GTGGAATCGGCCATGATCGCCACGTGGAAGCCCATGTCCCGGTAGAATTCCGCCAGGGTTACGCCGGTGTATATCGACACTTCCCGCGCCGCGACGGGCATATTACTGGTATTGGCTATCAGGATGGTGCGCTCCATAAGGGAACGGCCCGTGCGGGGATCGGTAAGGTGCGGAAAATCGGTGAGTACGTCGGTCATCTCGTTGCCGCGTTCCCCGCAGCCTATATAGATGATGACATCGGCGTCGCACCACTTGGCCACGGCGTGCTGGGCCATGGTTTTGCCGGTGCCGAAGCCGCCGGGAATGGCTGCGGTCCCGCCCTTGGAAAGCGGGAAAAACACGTCGATTACCCGCTGCCCGGTTACCAGCGGTTTGTCCGGGGAAAGCCGTTCCGCGACGGGCCTGGGGACGCGCACCGGCCACCACTGGGCCACGGGTATTTCCTCCCCGGCATCGGTCCTCGCGACGGCGCTGTTGATGGAGACTTCCCCGGCGGGCAGCAATTCCGTGATATTCGCCCCCCTTGTCCCGGGCGGCGCCATGATTTTGCAGGTGATGCTCTCGGTCTCCTTTACTGTCCCCAGGACCATGCCCGGCGCGATTTCCGCCCTCCCCGCTTTCGACAGTTTTTCCGCCAGTTCCTCATTCGGCGCGAAGGGCCATTTTTTCCACGCTTCGAGCGGCTCGCCCCGGGAGCCGGCTTCCATAAAGGCGCCCGACTGCTCGAACAGGGCCCGGAGGGGCCGCTGGATGCCGTCGTAAATCGTGCCGATAAGCCCCGGCCCCAGAAGCGCCGAGAGGGGCCGCCCGGTGGACACGGCGCCGGCCCCTATTTTGAGGCCCGTATCGTCCTCGTAGACCTGGATCACCGCCTCGTCCCCTTCCAGCCGGATAATCTCCCCGGTGATCCGTTTTTCCCCGACCTCGACCACGTCGAAGAGCCCGGCCTCGCCCAGCCCGGTGGCCCGGATGATGGGGCCGGATATCCGCCTGACCCGGCCGCTAAGCATCGAGCGCCCCCTCCCCGAGCAGGGCGGACGCAAGCTCGCCCCGCTTTTCGGAAAGCAGGGTTTCCAGCGCCGCGTCCGCGGAAACGGAGAGCCTTACCGCCCCGAAATCGGCCACAATGCCGGGGAAGCTGCCGGCGCGGGCATACGCGGCGTCCCCTTCCTTAAAGGCAAAGGTATTTTCCGGGAAGGCTTTTTTCAAAAGGCCCTCCGCCTCGCCCTGCGAAAGAAAGCGGTACTCCGCTTTAAAAACGCTTTCCCCGCCGGCTGCGTCTTCCAGTTCCCCGGCCCTCTCGGCAAGATCGCGGGAGAGGATGCCGAGCAGTTTTTCCCGCCCAAGGCCCCCGAGGTAAGAGGCGGCGGCTTCGCGGAGCAGGCGGTCCGTCCTTTCCAGGGCGAGCCGCCGCCTGTCCAGCGGGAGGCGGGACATTATTTCCGCGCGGCCCGTTTCCAGCCGCTCGCCGGAACGCCGCTTAAGCTCGACCACGGCCTTTTGCATTTTCCTTTCCCACGCCTTCTCCGATTCAGCCGCTTCCTCGTCGGCCGCCTTGAGGATACGCTGCGCCTTTCGCCGGGCGTCTTCGAGTATCTCCCTGTCCAGAACCTCAGTCGATTGTAATTCTTCCATAAAAACCCAACAAAACCTGACCCGCAGGATTTTAACCCGTCTTAGACGTGTATGCCGACAGCTTCCCTGATGGAATCCACCAGGGTTTTACGCCCCTCAAGACGGCCCATGGCGCCGGGCACCTCTACCACCAGGGGGTAGCGGCCGGAAAGCTGCCACCGGGTAAGATCGTCCCCCAGCCAGTCCGCAGCTTCCTCGGTCAGGATAAGCACGCGGTAGCTTTCCGTACCGGGCAGGAAGGCGCCGGCCGCCTCGTCCCAGCCCTGGGTAATCTTAAGAAACGCGGCCCTGGTATCATCGAGCCCCCGGACGGAAACGCCGTCAACCCCCACAAAGCGGAAGGCGGTCAGAAGCTCGGGATCCCCGATAAAAAAATAATCCATCCCAATACCCCGCAGGCAAGAAACAAATAACAAGCAGCGAATAACAAGCAGCAAGCGGCGGGCAACGAAACCCGTTATCCGTTATCCGCTACCTGATTATTACAGAACCAGTATGAGCAGGGCGACCAGAAAGCCCCAGAGGCAGATGCCTTCGGCAAGGCCCGCGTAGGGCAGCGCTTTGCCGGAAAGCTCCGGGTTCTCGCTCATGGCGCCCATCGCGGCGGTCCCTATCTGGCCGACGGCAAGGCCGCCCGCTATGCAGGAGATGCCCACGGCCAGGGCTGCGGCGAAATACTTCCACACCGCGGTTCCTCCGTCCGAAGCCGCAGCCGGAGCGGCCGCCTCGGCTTCCTGGGCGAACAGGAGGGACGCCGGAAAGGACAGAGCCAGCGCCGCGAGGCACAACAGAATTGCTACACGTTTCATTGCGATTCTCCCTTGCGGAAACGGAACGGCTTAAATTCAATCCCGGTTTCCGTAAAAAACTTGCTAAAAAATTCATAATATTGAAGACGTACTACCTGAATGGCGACGATCATTCCCTCGAGAACAATTATAAGCGCGTTGCCCGCTACCATGATGATCAGGGCCAGGGCAGGCCCCACCGGAAGCCCCGCGACCATTTCCGTCAGCGTAAAGACGATGAACGAGAGTACCGCGTGCGACAGCGCGAAGGCCCCGACCCGCAGGAAACTCACCGTGTTGGACACGTAGGTGGACGCCGTCTCCAGCACTTCCACCAGGGATTCCATGACAAAGACCATCATTCCGTCGGGCAGCACGGGCCTTTCCCGGGCAAACAGGCGCCAGATCACCGGGCCGAAGAAAATGCAGAACACGGGGAAGAGAAGCCCCGCAAGATCGATCAAGGCGAAATTCCCGCCCAGGATAATGCGCACCGCGATCGAGACGGCGTACCAGAAGAGCAGTAAGCCCGCAAGCCCTGTCTTGGAAAAAAACGCCTTTTCATATTTGCGCAGCGTAACAAGATTCGCGATATTCACCAGAAGGCCTATCGAGTTTAGTACAATTCCTACTGATATTGTAAAACCGAAAAAGTAAAAGAGTTTGACAATATTCCCCTTTTCGGGCATAAGGCGGAGAATCGCGCGGGGAGGCTCGCCGGGAATATCGAAGACGCGCATGAAGAAACCGGCCGCCGCCTGCGTGGGGACTGCGATCCAGCCCTCGCTGGCAAACACCTCGCCGGTTAAGAGGCCCATGATCATGGAAGATATCCCGACCGCGACGAGCGGGGTGGAATAGCTGCGGAATTTTTTAAGCAATTTCGGCCCTTTTCTGCCGGTAAGGAGGCCCAGGAGGAAAAGCACAAAGCCCTGGCCCAGATCGCCGAACATGACGCCGAAGAGGATGGCGAAAGAGACGGCCACAAAGGGCGTGGGATCTATGGTGCCGTAAAGCGGCGCGCCGTAGGAAAAGACCACCCTTTCAAAGCCGCGCACAAAGGCCCCGTGTTCCAGGGAGACCGGCACCTTTTCCCGGCCTTCCCGCACGTCGGGAATTTCATCGGGCAGGAAGGCCCGTATCGCGGCCCGGCCCTCCGTTATCTCCCCCAGGGTTTTCGCGATTTCCCCCACCTCGTCCGCAGGGGCCCAGCCCGAAAGCTGGTAGGCGCTCTGCGTGGAGCGCAGCCTTCCCTTGAGCCGCTCCACCTGGCTTGCCATGAGGTAAGAGCCGGCGAGCCGCCGCAGGGCCGGGCTGTATTCGTCCCTGAGCCGCTTCTTCTCCTCCCCTATGCCGGCCAGAGCCGCGTCGATATTTGAAAGCCGCTCCGCAAGCCCGGACAGCAATTCCGCCGGGACGCCCCGGTAGCCTTCGGGGATGGTGATGGGCGCGAAGGAGTATTTTTTAAGCTCGGAATCCAGGGCGAAGCGCCCCTTTCGGGAGGCGGCGGCCAGGATGCGGTCCCCTGCGGCGGCGTTCTGCCCGTCGTCGTTCGCGGCAGGCCCCAGGGGGACAATCACCGCCCGGTCCCCCAGGGTTTCCCGGAGATTCGCCTGGCTTTTCGGATCAAGGCGGCCGACCCGCAGCGTAAGGTAAGAAAGCTGGTCCAGATCGCCAAAGGGCGCGTTGAGGTTTTCAAAAGCCCTTGCCTCGGCGTGGGCTTCCTCGACCCGCCGCCTTTCCAGGCGCCGCTCGTTTTCCCGGACGCCCAGGGCGCCGATCCCCGCGCCGATATGGCCGGTCAGGGCGTCGTCCGCCGCCGTGGGAAGGGTCGTGTCCTCCAGCGGCTCTTCGGGCAATTCGACCCCCAGGTAGTCCGCCGAAGTTCTAAGCGATTCAAGGTTATCCTGGATATGGCGGAAAGCTTCGGTATCCTCGCCGGGGAATTCATCGGCAGGGGCGGCGCCGGTCTCATCCGAAAGGTGGAGCACCGCCTTCCGCCCCAGGTATTCGATTACCCGGTCGGCGTCCCTGGCGAGTATGGTCATTTCAATCTGCTTCATCTTGCGGGGGCGTATCATGGGGCTTCACCCCCTGTTCGGTTTGACTGCGCGGCCATGCCGCCGCGCCGGGCTATGGTTATCACGGGGTTTCACCCCCTGTTCGGACAGTCGTCATATTCCAAGCTCCAGGAGGGAAAATACTTCGCGGCTCGAAATGCCGAGGCTCAGGCCCTCGGCCATGCTGGTAAGGAGGTCCTCCTCGTACTGTTTGAGTTTGATAAAACAGGCGGGGGTGTCTACGGACGAGGGCCGCCTGCGGAAGCAGAGCCGGGCCATACGGTAAAGGCGGGCGGAGGCGGCGTTCTGAAAGTAGCGCGGGTCCGCGGCCCAGGCCTCGCCGGGCGATTCCCGGTTCAGGAATTCCGCGCGGGGCCATTTCTCCCAGGCTTCCCAGGTGTCCAGGGGAAATTCCAGGGAATCCAGGGCGTCTTTTGCCAGGGATTTCCCCTTGCCCTTTTCGATGATCACCAGATGCTGTTTAACGTCCTCCGCGCCCATGCGGTAATAGGTACGCAGGCGCAGCGCCCAGATTACATTGCGCAGGGAAATTTCCTCTTCCAAAATCCTCCCGATCCCCTCCCGGTCGTGTTTCGGAAGTTTGAAGAGGCTCTTCCAGAGCGCGGTATAGTAATGGCGGTCGAGCATCGCCTGCACACGGATACTGCCGGTTTCGCCGCCCGGAACCGCGCTGTTTCCCGGAACCTGTTCCCCCGGGCCGGCCGCCCCTGCCGCCTTTGGCGGATCCTTGAGGAGGAAATCAAATTCGGTGTTTTTGAGCATGGCCTTGAGATCCGGGTAGGCTTCGAAACGGACCGTGCCGAACCTTTCCAGGGGCGTCCGCTCCGGCGCGGCCCGCTCGCCTCCGGCAAGGGCGATCAGGGCGCTCTTCAGGTCCGCGTATTCATAGGCGCGAAGCAGCCTTACCAGAAGCTCGGGGGGCCTTTTGTAGACATTCACAATGGCAAGTATCTGTTTTACGGAGCGGTCCAGTATACGCCGCTCCAGATCCGCCAGAAGCTCCCGTTCGGGCAGATCGTGAAAACTGCCCGGGAAAACCAGGCGGTCAAGCTCGGAAAGCCGCCCTACGGAAACCAGCTGGGGGATACGCTTCCCCACAAAGGATTTCCCGATAATCCCGCAGGCCTTGGCATAAACATACGCCCGCTCCCCGGCTCCCGGCATCCCTAGCTGTCCTTCCCCAGGAAACCGTCCAAAAGGCGGCAAAATTCGGCGTAATCCGGCTCGCGCTTCTCCAGGTCCAGGCGGTACTCGCCGAGCGTCCTGGCGTATTCTTCCCTGACGGCTTTAAGCCCGGCTTCGTAGAGGCTGTCCAGGAGCGCGGCTTCCCTGGCGTATTGTTCCTCGTAGCGGGCCCTGTTCCGCCTTTCCGTTTCGGCCAGACGGCGGTCCGCCTCTGCCTGGGCGTCATCGACAAGGGATTGGGCGTCGGCCTCGACATCCAGAAGGTGCCGGAGCACGTCCTGATCGGAACCGCCCCCGCCGGTATCCCCCCCCGGCGGCCACGGCTCCGTATCAGCGGCGGATGGCCTGTCAAGTTCCTTCTTCCCTCTGGCAATAACAGCCATAAACAACCTTCTATAAAATAGCAGAACAGGGACTGCCGGGCAGTTTCCGGAAACAGCGGTTCCAGACAGCGTCTGCCCATAATGTCTGCATTATGGGCAGGCTTTAGATACTGCCGGAGATCAGCATATCTTCATATTTCTTTATAATTTCATAAACGTCCTGGGCGCCGGGCTGGAGGGCCAGCTCGGTGTAAAACTGTGAATCGTCCAGCAGCGCGGCAAGGCGTTTTAGCAGCCGTAGATGGGTCTCGCTGTCCTTTTCCGGGGCCAGGATTAAAAAAAGGAGGTGTACGGGATTTCCGTCCAGGGCGTCGTAATCTATCCCCTTTTTGGAAATTCCCAGCACCCCGTAAACCCGGTCTACCGCGCCGGTCTTGCCGTGCGGGATGGCGATGCCCTTCTTGATCCCGGTGGACATCTTGGCCTCCCGGTCCCGGATAGCCTTGAGGAGCGGCTGCCGGTTTTTTATCCCGGACACGCCGCAAAAATGATCCACCAGTTCTTCGAAGGCTTCTTCCTTGTCTTCCGCTTCCAGATTAACTTTTATAAATTCCGGCCGGTATACATCTTTCAGGAACATCTGAATTACTCCCAGCTTTCTCTATTCGGCAACCGCTTCCCCTGCCGGAGCCTCTCCCAGGGGGGCTTCCGAATCCGGCGCGGCCTCATCCGGCCCGTCAAAGATGATTTCCGGGACCGCCCCCTCAGTCTGGGCGGCTTCGGTCTCCCGCCACCAGTCGCTTCCCGCGCCCGTGTCCAGCTGCCGCCCGGCCGCTTCCACCCCGCCGGTCCCCGAAGTCCGGTTGATCAGGGCGAGGCCCAGGCAGAGCACCAGAAACAGGGCGCCCAGAATCGTGGTTGTCCGGGTCAGCACATTCCCGGACCGGGACCCAAAGGCGGAGCCCGACCCCCCGGCAAAGATGCCCCCCAGGCTGTCGCCCTCCTCGTTCTGGATCAGGACCAGCAGGACCAGTAAAACCGCCACTATAACGAAAAAAACCAGCAAAAGAACATTAAGCATCCGTCACCTCTGTTTTGCCGGTCCCGCTTTCGCGCATGACCGGCCCGCGTAGCCAGCCGGGAAACAAGCCCCGCAAGATCCGCGTTAGATATAAGGCTGATTTTAGCGAAAAGAAAAATTTTGATCAATGGCGATGGCGCGGGTCAGCGGCAATTCTTGATTTTGCGCAAAAAACGGGCGGATGTGGTTTCCGGGAGATTCGGGCCGGGGCGCTATGGGCCTGTTCCAATACCCGGCAGGCGCGGGTCTTTGGCCCGGCAGAACATGGCGGAACAGGCCTTCCGTGGCTTGACTGTTTTTTCTGGACGCCTTATGTTTGTTAAGTGATTGGCTGACACGGCTTGTACACTGCCTTGTGGCGGTGGGATTAACTTTTAAGGTTGTATGATATGGGTGTACAACAAAGTACCGCCCTCCCGCCCGAATACGCGGGGCTCACCTTTGAAAAGGTCTGGGCAATGTTCCAGGAAACTGACAAGAAGTT
>JAIRRR010000115.1 GCA_031255875.1 Treponema sp. | reverse complement strand
TGCATGCCCGCCTTGTGCGCGAAGGCGTTGGCCCCCACATAGGGCATGTCGTCGCTTACCGCCACGTTGGCGATCTCCGCCACCTGCCAGGTGATGTTCGAAATAAGGCGGAGGCGGCCTTCGGGCAGGCAGGGGAGGCTGAGTTTCAGTTCTATGCCGGGGATGGCTGCGGCGAGCGCGGTATTGCCGCAGCGCTCGCCAAAACCGGCCAGGGTGCCCTGCACGTGGCGGCAGCCGGCCTTGACGGCGAGGATCGTGTTGGCCACCGCGCAGCCGCTGTCGTTATGGGCGTGGATGCCGGTAACGGCCGGGCCGGCGCCGCTCTGGATCGCCGCCGCGACCCCGGCCCCGATCGTGTCCGGGAAGGAGCCGCCGTTCGTGTCGCAGAGGACGATGCGCTCGGCGCCTGAGTCAAGCGCGGCTTTCAGGGTGGCAAGGGCATAGCCGGGGTTCGCGAGCCAGCCGTCGAAGAAGTGCTCGGCATCGTAGAAGACCCGGCGGCCATTTTCCCGCAGGAAGGCCACGGTTTCGGCTATCATGGCGAGGTTTTCATCGAGGCCGACACGCAGCACCTCCGTTACATGGAGGTCCCAGCTTTTCCCGAAGATGACGACCGCCTCGGTCCCCGCCTCCAGAAGGCTCCGGAGCTGGGCGTCGTCCCTGGCGGCGGCCCCTTTTTTGCGGGTGGACCCGAAGGCGCAGAGCCGGGCGGTTTGCAGGCGGAGTCCCGCAGCCTGGCGGAAAAATTCCATATCCTTGGGGTTGCTCCCCGGATTCCCGGCCTCGATCCAGGCCACCCCGAGCTCGTCCAGGGCGCGGGTGACGGCGAGCTTATCCCTTGCCGAAAAACTTATGCCCTGCCCCTGGGCGCCGTCGCGCAGGGTGGTGTCGAGAATTTCTACCGTATCCAAATTCGCCATAGCATCCGTCCCTTGGAAAGACTGAAAACCGGGAGCAGGGGCTAAGAGCCGGGAACGAAGCGCGAGGAGCGGGGCTGCCGCGCCCTCAATTCATCATCCTTCCCTCTTAACTTGCTTCTTATTTGCCTCCGCCCTTGATCCCTTCATCCTCCCTTTATCAATTCCTCGTTTTTTTTCGGCGACAGCTCCCACTCCATCGCGTTTATCGCGGAAAGGTACGCCTTTATCGACGACTCGATGACATCCGTGGAGACCCCGTGGCCGTTCCAGTGGCGGCCGTTCAGGCCTATCTTGACCATGGTTTCCCCCTGGGACGCGGAGCCGCCGGTGATGGCCCCTATCTCGTAGAGTTCCAGTTCCGGGGTTTTCCCGATTATGTGGTTAATGGCCAGGAAGATGGCGTCTATGGGGCCGTCCCCCAGGGTTACGAGCTTCCTGGTCTCCCCGTTCTTGCCCACCAGCCTTATGGTGCCGGAAGCGCCCAGGGCGGAGCCGGTATTCACGGCCCAGTGGTCGAGTTTCCAGGTTTCGGGGGCCGAGGCGGAGATGCCCATTACCAGGGCCTCGATGTCGCGGTCGCTCACTACCTTCTTCTTGTCCGCCAGGTCCTTGAACTGGCCGAAAAGCGTTTCCAGGGCATCGGCGTCCACGGTAAAGCCGAGTTCCTTGAGGCGGTCCTCAAAGGCGTGGCGGCCCGAATGCTTGCCCAGGACCATCTGGTTCTTGGAAACGCCCACTGATTCGGGGGTCATGATCTCGTAGGTTGCCCGGTTCGCCATGACCCCGTGCTGGTGGACCCCCGCCTCGTGGGCAAAGGCGTTCTCGCCCACGATGGCCTTGTTCGGCTGGACCTTGACCCCGGTCACCTGGGTTACCAGGCGGCTCGCGGCGTAGATCTGGGTGGTGTCGATCCTCGTGTCCGCGTCGAAAAGATCCCTGCGCACCCGCAGGCCCATGACAATCTCTTCAAGCGAGGCGTTCCCGGCCCGCTCGCCGATCCCGTTCACGGTACATTCGGCCTGGGCCGCCCCGGCGGCGATGGCGGCAAGGCTGTTCGCCACCGCGAGGCCCAGATCGTTGTGGCAGTGCACCGACAGAACCGCGTTTTCCATGCCCGGCGTATGATCCCTGACATACCGGATCCGCTCCCCGAATTCCTGGGGCATGGCGTAGCCCACGGTATCGGGGAAGTTGACCGTGGAGGCCCCGGCGGCGATTGCCGCGCCGAAAACCCTGCACACAAAGCCGGGATCGCTGCGGAAGGCGTCTTCGGCGGAAAATTCCACGTCGGAGCAGAATTTCCTCGCGTATTTAACAGAGGAAACCGCCTGTTCCAGCACTTCCTCCGGCGTCATTTTAAGCTTGTACTCCATGTGGACAGGGGAAGTGGCCAGGAAGATGTGTATCCGGGGGCCGGCCGCGTTTTTCAGGGCCTCCCGCGCCGCGTCGATGTCCTTTTCCAGGGAGCGGCAGAGCCCGGCCACGGCGCAGTCCTTGACGATCCGGGCTATGGCCGCCACCGATTCCAGATCCCCGGGGCTGGACGCGGGGAAACCCGCTTCCATCACATCCACCCCGAGCCTTTCCAGGCGTTTGGCGACCTCGATCTTTTCCCGCAGGTTCATGCTGCAGCCCGGGGCCTGCTCCCCGTCCCGGAGCGTCGTATCAAAGATGCGCACTAAACGGCGCGATTCAGCGTTAGACATAGATCTCCCATACTAAATATCAAAGTCCGGACAGAGGGGCGAAGATCGGGGGAGGAATACCTTTCCCCCTTGGCTTTCACCCTCGTCCCTGCCCCTGCTTATTTTTCCGCAGGCGGCTTTAACCAGCCCATCATGGAGCGGAGTTCCTTGCCCACCTTTTCGATGGGGTGCTGCGCCTCAATGGCCCGCATCCGGTTAAAGAACGGCCGGTTCACCTGGTTCTCGCTGATCCAGTCCTTGGCGAATTTGCCGGTCTGGATATCCTTCAAAATGCCCCGCATGGCGTTTTTGGTGTCCCCGGTAATGACCTTGGGCCCGGAAACATAGTCGCCGTACTCCGCAGTGTCGGAGATGGAATAGCGCATAAAGCCCAGCCCGCCCCGGTTCACCAGATCGATGATAAGCTTCATCTCGTGCATCACCTCGAAGTAGGCGCTTTCCGGCTGATAGCCCGCCTCCACAAGCACCTCGTAGCCGCACTTCATCAGGGCGGAGACCCCGCCGCAGAGCACGGCCTGCTCCCCGAACAGGTCGGTCTCGGTCTCCTCCTTGAAAGTCGTCTCCAGGACCCCCGCCCTGGCGCCGCCTATGGCCGCCGCGTAGGCAAGGGCCAGGCGCTTGGCGTCCCCCGTAGCGTCCTGATGCACCGCGACAAGGCAGGGGACCCCGGCGCCGGCCTGGTACTGTTCCCGCACCGTGTGGCCCGGGCCCTTGGGCGCGATCATCACTACGTTGACATCCCCGGGCGGCGCGATCTGGCCGAAATGGATGTTGAAGCCGTGGGCAAAGGCCAGCGTCTTCCCGGTCTTGAGCGCGGGCCCGACCGATTCCCGGTAGAGGGCGGCCTGTTTTTCATCGTTGATAAGGATCATGAT
>JAIRRR010000061.1 GCA_031255875.1 Treponema sp. | reverse complement strand
CATAAGGTCTATATCGAGCAGGGGGCGGGCCTTGGTTCCGCCATTACCGACGACGAGTACCGCAGCGCCGGGGCGGAGCTTCTCCCCGGCGCCGGGGAAGTCTGGGCCGCCGCGGACATGATTGTCAAGGTGAAGGAACCGATGGAATCGGAATACGGCCTGATGAAGGAAAACCAGCTTGTCTATACCTATTTCCACTTTGCCGCGAACGAGCCGCTGCTCGATGCCTGCCTTGGCCGCAGGATCATCGCGTTAGCCTACGAGACGGTCCAGGAGGGCCGGACGCTGCCGCTGCTCAAGCCCATGAGCGAGGTCGCCGGGCGCATGTCCGCCATTATGGGCGCATTCTACTCCGCGCGGACCCAGGGCGGCCGGGGCCTGCTTCCCATGGGGGTGCCCGGGGTGGCCCCGGCGGACGTGCTGATCCTGGGGGGCGGCATCGTGGGGACCAACGCCGCGCACAGCGCCGCAGGGCTCGGGGCCCGGGTCGTCATACTGGACGTGAACCTGGCCCGGCTTGAGTACCTGGGCGAGATACTTCCCGCCAATGTATGCCCCGTGTACAACGATCCGGTAACTCTGGAAAGCTACCTGAAGACGGCGGACATCGTGATAGGCGCGGTGCTTATTCCCGGGGCGAAAACCCCGAAGCTGGTCCGGCAGGAGCATCTAAAGCTGATGAAGCCCGGCGCGGTTCTGGTTGACGTGGCTATCGATCAGGGGGGCTGCTTCGAGACCTCCCGCCCTACCACGCACACGGACCCGGTCTTTACCCTGGACGGCATACTCCACTACTGCGTAGCCAATATGCCCGGCGCTTACGCCCGGACTTCCACCTTTTCCCTTTCCAACGCCACCCTGGGCTACGGCCTCCAACTGGCGAACCTGGGCGTGGAAAAAGCCTGCCGCCAGAACGAGGCGCTTCTGCTGGGGCTGAACACCTACAAGGGGACCATAACCTACAGGCCCGTGGCGGAAGCCTTCGGCCGCGCCGCCGGCTGCAAAGACCCGGAAGCGCTGATCTAAAAGCCTGCGGAATGCCGGGCCGGCGGCCCAGGAGTTTGCCGCGCACAGGCGCAACAGGCCGCTAATAGACCGAAAGTATCTCCATAAGCCGGTCCCTGCCTATCGAGCGCAGGAAATTCGCGAGCCGCGGCCCCTGGTCCTTGCCGATCAGCGCCTGGTAGGCGGCGCGGAACAGGGCTTTCCCGTCCATGCCGTGCGCCTCCCCCACCTTGTAGATCGCCTCCGCGCAGGGCTTGTCGCCGTCAAAGGTTTCGAGCCGGGCGACCACCTGATCCCGCAGATCCCGCACCGCCAGCGCCTCCGCGCCGGAAAGGGCCGCCTTTTCCCCGGCCTCCCTAAGGCGGAAGCGGAATTCGTCGGGGGCGCATTCCTCCGCCCAGTACCTGGCGCAGGCGCAGCGCCGGCGCAGGGCGTCTATCTGGCTGTCCTGCAAGCCCGCGCCGCTGTCCCTGCCCTCCGCGCCCTTTCTGATCGAGGCAATGGAACGTTCAATATCGCCGCCGGAAATCTGGATCAGGTTGCACAGGTGCCGGAAGGGTATCTGGAAGGGCATCTGATCCGGCATTTCCCCCGGCTGGGAAAGCTCGTAGATGCGCCGCTCTTTTTTGTACGCCGCCTCGTCCTTAGCCGCCTCTGCCCGCCAGGCTATGCGCTCGGTCTTGTCGTAGTCTTCGTAGGTTTTAATAACGTCCAGATCAAAGGAAATGGTGAATTCCGTATTCGGCCTGGTCCCGGCAAAGAGGTAGCGGGCCACTTCCGGGGTATAGACCCGCAGGAGGTCCTCGATGGTGATCACCTTGCCGGAAGAACTCGACATTTTTCCCGCCGAGCCCTTGATCCCGATAAAATCGTAGCGGAAACTGACCGGCGCGTCCCAGCCGTACACATCCCGGCATACAAATTTCGCGGTGTCAAAGGAGCCGCCCTGGCTGTGGTGATCCTTCCCGGCGGGCTCGAAATCGACCTTTTCGTATTCCCAGCGCATGGGCCAGTCGACGCGCCACAGGAGCTTTATCCCCTTCGCCTTGCGCAGATCAGAGGTTTCCTGCCGGCCGCAGCTTTCGCAATGCCAGGACAGCCCCCATCCGCCGTCCCAGCCGTCAACAACCGTGGTGTCCCGGTTGCACCCGTCGCAGAAGACGCTTAGCGGCCACCATTCGCCCTGTATCTTGTGCCCCTCGTCCCGGAATTTGTCGAGTATCTCCTTGAGCGCGTCCCGGCGCTCAAGGGCCTTGCGGATGCCTTCGGCATAAGCCGAGGCCCGGTACCTTTCCGACTGGTAGATGAATTCCGGGTGAATCCCCACCCTGGGCAGGGCGTTTTCAATATCGACCTCGTGGTGCCGCGCGTAACTTTCGTCCCGCTCCCAGGGATCGGGCACCATGGTGATGGGGAAGCGCAGATATTGCGCAAGCTCGTCCTGTTTGGGCATATTGAGGGGCACTTTGCGGAACACGTCGTAATCGTCCCAGGAATAGAGGAAACGCACCTCTTTCCCCAGGTCCCTCAGCGCCCTGGCTACAAGCTCGGCTGAAATAATCTCCCGGAAATTCCCGATATGCACGGTCCCCGAAGGGGTAATCCCGGCCGCGCAGACATACCGCTCCTTGTCGCCCTTTTCCCGGATTATCTTCAGCGCGGCCTCGTCCGCCCAATGGCACGCGGCCCGGCG
>JAIRRR010000041.1 GCA_031255875.1 Treponema sp. | reverse complement strand
TGTTCCATCACCAAAATGGCTACCAGGGCAGTAGCGGATGCCCTGACCGGGGTGGGGGAAAGCACGGTTTTTACCGGCGACCCGGACCCGCAGCTGGTCGGGGACGCCCTGCCCTTCGCCATCAAGATTTACGAAGCCCTGCTTGAACAGCAGCCCGATCACCAGGGGCTTATCGTAACAACAGGCTCGCTGTTTATCATGTATGCCAACGCTTTTGTCCAGGGGCCGGCGGAAATGCTGCCGCCCGGCGAAAGCCTTGCGGGGCAGGAGGGGAAGGAGCGGGCGAAGAAGCTCTATCTGCGGGGCGTGGACATCCTTTCCGCGGGAATGGAGAAAAGGTACCCCGGAATCCTGGGATCGGGCATGGCCGGGACCCTGGACAGTTACCTTCCGAAACTGAAAAAAGCCGATGTTCCGCTGATTTACTGGCTTGTGGCGGGCACCCTTTCGGCCTATGCCCTTGACCCCCTGGATCTGGCTTTGGGGGTAAAGCTTCCCGAGCTTACGGCCCTTATCACCACCGCGTATGAACTGGACCCGGATTTTAATACAAGCGCCCTTGATGAATTCTTCATCATTTTTTACGCTTCGGTTCCCGAAGGCATAGGCGGGGACAAGTCAAAAGTTGACATTCATTTCCAAAGAGCCCTGGAGAAAACCCGGGGCTTGTCCGCCGGGCCCTATGTTTCCTACGCGCAGTCGGTCTGCATCCCGGCCCGGGATTACCAGGGCTTCAAGAACCACCTTGAAGCCGCCCTTGCTATCGATGTTGACGCCGACAGCGGGAACCGGCTGGTAAATATTATCAACCAGCGCAAGGCCCGTTATCTTTTGGATCGGGCGCCTTATTATTTCATTGACGCGGAAAGCGCCGATTGGGAAGAATGGGAGGAATGGGATGAATGACAAGGCGGTCCGAAATACCGGGGTTTTTGAAACGCCCGGGTAATCCCCTAGCAGAGGTACAGAGGTATAAGTGAAAAAGTTTTTTTTCCTGGTTTTAGTTGCGGTTTTTTTCCTGGGTTTTTCAGGCCCTTCCGCTCTTCACGCGCAGAGGCGGAAGATCAGCATCAAGCTTGCATCCATGGTCCCGGAAAACACCCCCTGGGGGGCCAAGCTGAATCAGATGGCCAGGGAATGGGATCAGATTTCCGGCGGCGAAGTGGAACTCATAGTCTATCATAACTCGGTGGCGGGGGAAGAGGCCGATGTAGTGCGGAAACTCCGCCTGAACCAGATACAGGGGGCGGTGCTTACTTCCTTCGGGCTCAACGCAATCAGCCCGGAGATACTGACCCTGAGCTGCCCGTTCCTGATACGGGACGAAGGCGAGCTGGACGCAGTACTGGAAAATTTGAAGTCCGACCTGGAAAAGAGAATTGACGACAAGGGCTTTTATACCCTGGCGTGGTCCAAGGCGGGCTGGGCCAGGATATTTGCGAAAACCCCGGTAACTTTTCCCTCCGATCTGAAAAAGATGAAAACCGCCACCAACCCCAACGAGCCTGAAATGGAGCAGGCCCTTAAGACCATCGGTTATCCGGTAGTGCCGGTGAGCTCCAACGAGCTTATCGTGGCGCTGAACAGCGGCAGGATCGACGCCGTGTACCAGAGCCCTGTTATTGTCGCGAGCATGCAGCTTTTCGGGATAACCAAATACATGACATCGATCAACATCGCCCCGGTGATGGGGGGGATTGTTTTGAACCGCGTGGCGTGGAGGGCCATCCCGGAACGTTACAAGAGCCGGATTATCGAAAGCGCCAAGAGGATCGAGCGGGAGATGGACGGGGAGATACAGCGCCTTGAAAGGGAGGCGATTTCTACCATGACGAGGTACGGACTGGTAACCCGGCAGCTTACCCCGGAGCAGAATCAGGCGTGGTACACCGATGTTGAGCGTTCGTATCCGGTAATGCTCGGGACTACCCTGGACAGGGATATATTTGAAAAAATAGACACGATTTTAAAAAACTACCGGAGCAGAAGGTAGGCATGCCGGCCGCAGCCCCGCGCAAAGCCGCGCATTGCCCCCGGCAGGGGGGCCGTACCCTGTGAGCGCCGCCGCATCCCCGCCCCCCGGCGGAAAAACGCCCGGACGTGTCTTGTGGATCGTTGAGCAGGGGCTCTGCTTTGTTTCCCTTTTCTTTCTGACCGTAATTCCTGCGGCGGAGGTTGTGGCCCGGATTGTGTTCAAAACCGGGGTGCCCAACTCCGCTTGGATTATGGAGCAGATGCTCCTGTCCATAGGCCTCTTTGCCGGGATGATTACCACGAAAAAATCCGAGCATCTTTCCATTTCCCTTATCCAGATGTTGCCCGAAAAATTCAGGAGCTGGTGCGCGATAGGGACCCATCTTGTTTCGGCTTTCGTCCTTACCGTTGTCGCCCTGTGCACCCCGTCTTTTATCAAGATAGGGCTTACGGGCAGGATGATCGGCTTTATCCCGGACCAGGTCTACGCCCTGGCGCTTCCCATAGGCTACGGGGTAATGGCCTTCCGTTTTGCCCGGCAGTCTGCGGCCCTGCTGCGGGAGCGGATCAGGGGCGCCGCTGTCTGGCTGCTCCCGCTGCTCGCGGTGATCCTGGGCGCGTGCGCGTCCCTGCCCGCGTTTAGCAAATT
>JAIRRR010000308.1 GCA_031255875.1 Treponema sp. | reverse complement strand
GCCTGACTTTTGTCAAATTCCGGATATGGACCGGGCCTATGGAGCAGGTAAATAACTTCTATATCTACTTCGATCAGTTAAAAGTGCTGACAGATACCTTTGAAACTCGTTATGATGGCGAAGAGCTGGCGGATCCGAAGAAGGTACAGGAACTCTGGTCCGGCGGTGATAATAATTAAGGAGGCCATTGATGAAACGAACTATTTTTGCAATTGTATTGCTTGCCGCAGGCGCTTGTATATACGCGCAGAACGCGAACGCCGGCGATCCTGATCCGGAGGCCCTTGGAACCGAAGAAGCCCAGCAGGAGATAAAGGAAATCTCGGTCGATAAATTCGAGCATGAAGGCTACTGGACATCCTATATGTCCTCCGACACCGGGTATGTCACCACAAGGCTCTTCGAGGGCAGCCCCAGGGACAAGGAACCCATAGCGGACGAAAGCGATCAGAACATCCCGGACAAATTTGTGCTCGGCACCCGGGTCGATTTTCTGCGCCGGGGCCACACGAGCTTCGTCCTCCAGCCGAACCGCCCCATCCCCATCGAGGGGATAACCAAGACCATCTCGGTCTGGGTAGTCGGCCGTAACTTTAACCATTCGCTTACCGTCCTTATCGAGGATTTCTTCGGCAAGCCCTACGAGCTTTACATGGGCCGGATGAATTTCCAGGGCTGGAAGCAGATGAGGGTAGCGGTGCCCCCCCAGACGGAAGACGGCACTTCCGGCATAGTCCAGAGGAACTACCATTACAACCACCAGATGGGCATTAAAATAAGGGGATTCCGTGTCGACGTGGACCCCATGGAAGCCCTGGGCAGCTATTATGTCTACCTTGACGATCTGCGGGCGGTGACCGATCTCTTCGCGGAAAACAACCGCGACGAAGACGACATGAGGGACGACTGGTAAGGCCAGGCTGAAAGACGGGCGCGTAACCGGGGCAGCCAGGGGGCCCCGCGCGGCCCGGCCAAAAAACCGGAAGCGCCCGCCCTAATTCCCGATAACGTACACAAAGCTGTTCCCGCGCTTGCCCTTCCGTTCCAGCAGTTTCATCTTGTGCAGCACGTAGAGCGTTTTGCGCGCGCTTGCCGTATCGATCCGCGCTTTTTCCGCCAAATCCCGGACAGTAAATTCCTCGCCCCTTTTGAACGGCGCGAAACGGCGGTAGTCGCGCGGCTTTTCAAGGGGGATAGCGTCGTGCCACGCGAGCAGCTCCCGGTCCCTGATGCTCGCGCCCCTGCGCCGCCAGGAACCCCTGCCGTCCGCGACGCGCTTTTCGGTAATGTCCACCAGGGCAAGCTCGACGGACAGGCCCGGGAGCAGGGGGAGTTCCGGGGCGTAAAGCAGGCTGCCGAAGAGGTCCCAGGCTGTGCCGGAACGGGGGCTCTTGCGGCGGCGGACAAGGGCGCCTTTCTCGTCGTAAAGCTCGATATATTTGTTCAGGATAATGGGGTGGACGATCCTCACCCTGGAATGGGCCGTAAAAGCCGGGATCTTCCGCTTTAGGGGGCCGAAGCTCCCGGTCTGGACCTCGATAAGCTCGCCGTTCCTGCCCACGCCGTCGCAGACAAACCCGCCTATCTCCTTTTCGGTAAGGTCCCCGGACGCGGCGTAGCGGAATTTGAGGGAGCGGTGGAGGCTGCTTTCCCGCTCGACCCCGATGCCGGCCCTTCCCCGGGTTTCCCTAGGGGCGGGCAAGGGGGGCAAGCTCCTCGGCGCCAAGAAGTTCAAGGTAATGCAGCGTCTCGTTGCCCCCCCGGTTTTCGTTCACCTTAATCCGGTAGACCCGGAAAGCGATCATCCGGCTTGTGGGCAGGGGCAGGCCGAGCCGGCGGCCGTTAATATCGACAACGCTGTTCAGGGGCAGCCTTCCGGGGATCTCCTGGACATCCCCTTCGGGAAAAACGACAAAGTAATCGTTCATGAACATGGGAGAATCATAACCCGCCGCCCCGGTTAGGGCAACAGGACGCCGCGCGGATTCACCGGAGGGCGGTCATGCCTCTCCGTCCCTTCTAAAGGTTTCGTCAATCGCCCTGATAACGTTCCGCTCCAGCCTTATTTTCAGCTCCTGCCTGCTGCTTATCCCGCTGAGCGCGGCCGGTTCCGATTCGGCAAAAAGATCCGAAATTTTAACCTCCAGGGCGTTCGCGATCCGGTTGATGTTCTCCGCAGAGGGGAAGCGCCGGTTTATCTCGATATTCCCTATCAGGGGTGTGGAGCATCCGACTTTTTCGGCCAGGGCCATCTGGGAAAGGCTGAGAATTTTGCGGTATCTTTTCATATTTTTTGCCAACAACACCCGGCAGTCATCCATCACAGTTATGCCTTCTTTAAATAATTCTCTTTATAGAAAAGCCCGCTTCAATAACTATAAGGCATTGACAATTGTTACTATTAAGCTATAAAGTGGAGGGCGGGAATTCCTGGCGAATTTCGAAGCCTAATCCAAGGAGAATTACATGAAAAAGCTATTCGGTCTGCTGATCTGCGGAATTTTGCTGATTGGCTCGGTATTTTTTACGGCCTGCCCGG
>JAIRRR010000263.1 GCA_031255875.1 Treponema sp. | reverse complement strand
TGCGGCTTGCGGGAATAGACACGGACGAAAGCGACGGCCGCCTGAGTTACCGGGCGGACTACCTCTTCTTCAACCCGTACCCGGACTCAGACGGCGATGCCGCCGCTTCCCCTGCCGGGAACGGATCGCCGCAGCCGCCCCTCCCGGCGGCCGTTCCCTGTTCGGACGAGCTCGCCCTGGAAAGGGACCGGAGGGGCCTCTGGCATATAACCGGAATCCGGCGGGCCTACGGCAGAGCCGATTGACCGGCGGCCCGCGTTTCAGGGGGCCGCCCGCGTTATGCCGGGAGGGATTCCAGCTTTTCCTTTATGGCGTCGTATTCCAGATTGTCAAGCTGCTCGCGAAGCCAGGGGATAAGCTCCCCGCCCGATTCGTATTCACAGCTTTCAAGCTCCTTTACCAGGTCTTCCATTATTGCGGGCTTGAAACGCCTTGAAGCGTCAAGCAGCTTTTCAAGCACGCCCCTGTCCGGGGCTGCGGCCTTCTTCTTTTCGTTCCCGTTTTCCGCCGCGCCCCGCAGCAATTTCCCCAGCTTCTCCAGGCTCGCCTCGACCTTCGCTATGAACGCGGCGTTTTTTGAATTTACCTTTTCGTAGTCCCCGGCCTTTGCCGCGTGTTCCAGCTCCTCGGCGTCTTTGCCGATCTCGTTTGCGCAGATGCCGTAACTTGCCCCTTTAAGGCCGTGAACAGTTATCGCGTAATCAGGCAGGGTTTCCCGCGTGAGGTTCCGGAGCTTCTCCAGCAGCGCCGGGGAATGGGTCGCGTAGGAATGGAGTATCCGCAGGTAGATTTCTTCGGTTCCGTAGCGTTTCAGCCCGGCCGCAAAATCCATGCCCTCCATATCCGCGTTTTCAAGCACGCCGCCGGAAGCCCCGGCATCGGCTTCCCCGGAGGCCTGCTCCTGTTCCGCCTTCCAGAGGGTCTCCTCGCTCTGCTTGTCCCGCACCCACTGGTTGAGGATCACGTCCAGCCGCATAATGTCGATGGGTTTGGCGATAAAGGCGTTGAACCCCGTATTGAGGAACATCTCCTCGTTTCCCGCCAGGGCGTTCGCGGTAAGGGCGATGATGGGCACGGTTTTCGCGTACTCCGTGCCGATTTCGTTACGGATAATCTGGGTAGCCTCGATGCCGTCCATGCCGGGCATCATGTGGTCCATAAAAACCGCGTCGTACTTCACCTCTTCTTTGCGTATCTTCTCTATCGCCTCCGTCCCGCTCAGGACGCAGTCAATGGAAAGGCCGTAGGGCAGCATAAGCCCCTTGGCAACGTCCAGGTTGGTGGGCACGTCATCCACTACCAGCACTTTCCCGTAGGGCATACGCGCCCGGATCAGGTTCTTGCCCCGGCTGCGCCGGGTTTCGATGAGCTGGAAAGACATAAGGCTTTCCGCCACTTCCTTCCCGATGGGCCTTTCGTCAACAAGCCCCTGGCGGACGCGCACGGTAAAGGTAGTACCCCATCCGTATTCGCTTTCCACCCCGATGGTCCCGCCCATCATCTCTACAAGGTGTTTGGTGATGGAAAGCCCGAGCCCCGTGCCCTCGATCTTCCGGTTCGCCCGTGCGTCGAGCTGGCTGTATTCCGAAAAGAGCTTGCCGATATCCTCTTCCCTGATGCCCTGGCCCGTATCGCTTACGGTAAAGATTATAAACGTATCCCCGCCCTGCTTTTCCCATCTGACTTGCAGGGTAACGGTCCCGGCCTTGGTGTACTTAAAGGCGTTGGAAAGTATGTTGTTCAGCACCTGCTTTACCCGCAGCTCGTCGCCGAAAAGCCGCGCGGGCAGGGTGTCGTCGATGTTGAGTTTGAAGGCGATGGGCTTGGAGCCGATACGCACAACGTTGAGCTGCACCGTGTCGTTGATAAGGCTGGGGGTATCGTACTCCACCGGAACAAGCTCAAAGTTGCCGGCCTCGATCTTCGAAATATCCAGGATGTCGTTGATGATCCCCAGCAGGACAGACCCCGAATTGTATATCTTCTCCAGATCCGCGCGGGTGTCGCCGGGCAGATCGTTTTGCAGCTGTATTTCCGAAAGGCCGATGATCGCGTTGAGGGGGGTGCGTATCTCGTGGCTCATGGTCGCGAGGAAGGCGCTTTTCGCCCTTGACGCCGCTTCCGCCTCTTCCTTGGCGCGCAGGGTTTCGGTAACGTCGTGAAACAGGAGCATGACGCCTTCCACCTTGCCGGACTCGTCCCGCATGGCGGTGGTATTGGTAATATAGATACGGAAAACGCCGCTGCCGCCAAGGTCCAGGGTTTCCTCCGATTTTACGGTCCCGTGCTCGGCCATGGCGCGGTCTATATAGACGCCGGCGTGTTCCAGAAAAACATCGTCGTGGAAGCGGCCAAAAACTTCGGAAAAGTGCAGCCCGTTGACAAGGCCGAAATTCTGTATCCCGGCAATTTTGAGGAAAGTATCCGTGCAATAGGCGAATTTTCCCTCTCCGTCCAGCAGTATGATGATGTTGGAACTGTTTTCCAGCATCATGTTCATGAATTTCTCCTGCCTGGTTTGTTCCTCTTTCAGCTTTAAGGCAAGACCGTCCCGGGTGGCGGATATTTTTTTAAACCACTCCATCGAGTTTTGCTGGTTGGCAAGCTGGCGGCTGAGTTTTTTCATCTGAATCTGCAAGGCGGCGTTCTCGTCCCGCAGGGCCTGCGCTTCGTCCGTCATCGGCGTCCCCTATAGAATACAGATGATAAGGGAATCGTTTTGCAGACGGTTCGCCGTACTGCCGTCGTTGAGCCGGGAAGGAAAGACCTCGCCCCCGGAATAGACAAAGTGATACGGCGTATCCCCCAGGCATTCCTTCGCCTTTTCATGTTCCGCCAGGGTCTGTATGCCGAGCGCCAGGTTGCGGCCCCCGCAGGAGTACATCAGGAGGCCCCGGCCTTTGGCGGCGTCCAGGGCCTCGGTTATCTTGGCCTGGGTGGAATTGAGCACGTCCTCAAAACCCATGACGCCCAGGGCGATGGTAGAATTAACCGGGACCGCGCCGCCCAGTACCAGCGCGCCATCTTCGGCGGCGCCGAAACAGGCGCGGACCAGGACGGAGCCGTCCCCCGGATAAATGATAAAGGGCATGGACGCTATGCCCATCACATCGCCGCCCTTGGCAAGGCCGATGGATTCGAGGTACTTTACCGCAGGCATGTTGTTTATGGTCTGCAAAATATTGCGGCCTGTTCCTGTTACCACGGCCTTCTGTTTCAGGATATTTTCCTTGTTTATCGAAACGCTTAAAAATTCCGGGTCCGCGCCGCTCCCGAGAGCGGCCAGCGCCATGGAGGCGGGGTAGGCTTCGCCGTTGTAAAACGTAAAGCTCCTGCTGAAATCCGGCTCGTTGGAAATGGCCATGGTGCCGAAGGCGGGGATGCCCCCGGAGAGGGCGTCGAGCTTTTCGACAAATTCGTCCCCGCCCACCGTGAGCATGAAGGGGATAAAGGGCATCAGCATGGCGGGCTTGCCGCCCAGCCCTGATATGACCTTCCCGTAGAGTTCCGCCAGCGGGGCGTCGACGGAATCCGCGACGGGCGCGGAAACGCCGCTCGCGAAATTCACGTCGTCGCTGGTCAGCACCGTAACCGTAAGCCCCATCAGGCTCATGCCGGCGGGCGTTGACGCGCTCATGGTGGTGGAGCCCAGGGTATCGAAGGGCAGTTCTGCGGAAAGGGCCCTGACGACCCCGCTGTCCGCGAAATCGCTGAAACAATGTATGATCCCGAGCGAATTGGCCAGGCGTTTGCGGCCCAAATCCAGCTGCCCCAGAAGATCCGACACGGCCTGCCCGACATCGTCGATCTCCTCCGTAAAAGCGGTAAGTATTTTAATCATCTTTGCCCTCCTCTTGGGTTTTGCCGCGTCCGCGCAGCGATTTTTTCGCCTCGGCGGCCAGGTTTTCGTGTATGCTTTCAAAAGCGTCCACTACCCGCCCGTCAAAACTTTTGTTTTTCCCATCGATTATAATACGGCATGCTTCAATATGTTTCATCCCCTGGCGGTACACCCGGTCGTCCACCAGGGCGTCGTATACATCCGCCACTGCCATGATGCGGCCGCAGAGGGGGATGTCGTCCCCCGCGAGGCCCCGGGGGTAGCCCTTCCCGTCGAAGCGCTCGTGGTGCGAGGCGGCGATCATCCTGGCGTAGTGGAGGTACTGCTGGGTAGGGGTGCGGGCCAGCATGTTCTTCAGTATCTCCTCCCCCATGACCGTGTGCTGCTTCATAAGGGCGAATTCCCCGTCGTCCAGCCGGTCCGGCTTGAGGAGTATGCGGTCGCTGATGGCTATCTTCCCGATATCGTGGAAGGGCGCCGCCCGGACCATCATGTGCAGATCCGCAGGGGTAAGCTCCTCCGCAAAAAGCCCCGTTTCAATCAGCCTCCGCCCTATCATGCCCACGTATTTGCTGGTCCGCGCCACATGCTCGCCGGTGTTTTCATCCCGGCATTCGATAAGCTCGGCAAAGGCCAGGGCGACGCTGTCCGACATTTTCGCCACGGTGGTTTCAAGCTGGGACTGGTAGGATGAAAAGCGGAGGTGCAGTTCTATACGGTGCAGGAGGATGCTCTTTTCCACGGGCTTGGTGATAAAGTCCCTGGCCCCGGATTGAAGCCCCCGGACCTCGGTCTCCGTGTCGTGGTTGCCGGTAAGGAAAATTACCGGGATACTCCCCAGGTAGCGGTTCAGCCTGAGCCGTTTCAACGTTTCAAAACCGTCCATGCCGGGCATTTCTATGTCCAAAAGGATAAGGTCCGGTTTTTCCTGCATGCAGATCTGCAAGGCCAGCGCCCCGGATTTGGCGAGGGAGACATCGTAATGCGCCCCAAGCTGGGCGCCTATCTGTTTGAGGCTCGGCAGATTGTCGTCCACCACCAGTATCCTGCTCTGGGGGGCCTTATCCATGGCGCATGTCCTTTCCCTGGATTTTTACCAGCGGCTCCACGGACACCTTGAGGCGGGCAAATTCATCCTTCATGCCTTCGAACACCTCCACTATCCGGGGGTCGAACCAGGAACCCTTCCCGTCAATGATTACCCGGCAGGCTTCCTCATGGCTCAGGGCCTTGCGGTAGACCCGGTCGGTGATGCAGCCGTCGTAAACGTTCGCCACCGCCATGATGCGGCCGCAGAGGGGGATGGCGTCCCCGGCGAGGCCCCGGGGATAGCCCTTGCCGTCGTACCGTTCGTGGTGGCTTTCGGCGATCAGTTTCGCGAATTTAAGGTAATGCTGCTCGGGAGTGCGCTCGTAAATGGCGGCGAGGAAGCGCGCGCCGATAAGGGTATGCTGCTTGACCAGCTCGTATTCGTCTTTGGTAAGGGTGCCTTCCTTGAGGAGCAGCGTGTCGCTGACGCCTATCTTGCCGATGTCATGGAAAGGCGCCGCCCTGACTATCATCTCCAGATCCGCCCCGGTAAGCCCGCCCCCCAGGGTCCCGGCCTCAAGGAGTTTCCGGCCGAGAAGATCCACGTACCTCCCGGTCCTGAGCACGTGGATCCCCGCGTTGTCGTCCTTGCATTCGATAAGCTCCGCAAAAGAGGTAACGATGCTTTCTTCCAGCTCTTTTACGGTTTGTTCCAGGGAATTCTGATAAGCCGCGAACTGAAGGTGGAGCTCCAGCCGGTGAAAGAGTATATCCTTATTGGCCGGCTTGGTGATAAAGTCCATGGCGCCTGACTCAAGCGCCCTAAGCTCGGTATCCGTATCGTGATTGCCGGTAAGAAAGATAACCGGCACGTCGCCGAGGTCCGGGGCTTCCTTAAGCCTGGCGATGGTCTCGAACCCGTCCATTTCCGGCATTTCAACATCGAGGAGGATGAGATCGGGCTTCTCCGCCCTGCATATATTGAGCGCCATGGCACCCGATTTGGCAAGCGAAACCTCGTAATGGGATTCAAGCTGCGCGCCTATCTGTTTGAGGCTTGCGAGATTGTCATCTACTACCAGTATCTGCTTGGCCATTTGAACCTTTTAATCCCCTGAAAGGAAAACCGGGGTCCGCCCCGCCTCTCAGGCTATACGAGCAAGGTTCCCATTGCCCCTTTCCCGCTGCGGGGAAGGGCGGCCGGCGCCGTATCCGGAATCTTTCCGCTTGCCACGGGCCAGGAGCCCGGCCGGGGTTTCCCTGTAGCTACGCCGCAAATTTTCGGTACGCGCGGGAAATATAGACACAACACGGATGACCAGGGCCGGTTTCCGGCTGCGGGGTTTCTTCACAAGCCCCTCAGCACATTCTACAGGAGCGACGGGGCTTGCCTTCCGCTTGCGGGCGTCCTGCCCGCTCGCTCCAGGCCGGCCTTTCCGCTAAACCGCCATCCCTGGCGGTTTACCCCGCCGAGGCTGCGCCCTTGCTTGCCCCGGCGGGGCCGCGGAAAGGCTTCAAGCCCCTCAACACATTCTACGGGAGCGACGGGGCTTGAACCCGCGATCTCCGGCTTGACAGGCCAGCGTGATAAACCAGCTTCACTACGCCCCCAATGAC
>JAIRRR010000111.1 GCA_031255875.1 Treponema sp. | reverse complement strand
AAAATTCCAGCCGTTACGCCGGTCCGGGTCCCGCTCCGGGATAGCCCGCACACCCGCCTCCCGCCGGCAACGTACGTCCCCGTGCCGGTAACCCGGCACGCCGCCGCCCGCCACCCCGGGCCCGCCGGCGGGCCGCGCCTCCGGCCCCGCGCCGGCCGGCTCCGGCGCCAGTACGTGGACGCAGCCCGAAAACGCGGCGAAATTCGAATCGGCAAGGCTTATCCCCACAGCGCGGACGGAGTTGTCGCGGGTATTGGTCTCAATATCCACGGAGGTGATCTTCAGGGCCGCCTTTTCCGGCCCGCCGGCCGGCAGCAGTTCCGCATCGGTGAACACCAGGTCCATCTCCCGCCCCGGCCGGCACTCCCCCTGGATTTCCACCGGCCCCCGGATGTAGCGGCCCGCCAGAAACGCCTCGGCGGGCTTTATGTCGCCGTCGGGGGTCTGAATGCCCGCCTGCCCAAGTTTCTTCAGGGCGGCGGTCCTGCCCGCGAAACGCGCGAAACACAGCAGGGCGAGCCTTTCCCTGCCGGAAAAATCCTCCAGCTCGCCCGGGGAAACCTGGTATTCAAGGGGCAAAAGCACCGCCTTGCAGCGTTCCAAATCGCCCTCGTATACGTGGAACGAAGGCCGCCAGTCTTTTTCGATAACGGCAAAGGAACGCCCGTCTTCGAGCCGGCCGGCAAAGTAGAGCCGGTCCCGGCGCAGATCCGCCCAGGCGTGAACCAGAAAGCCGCGCATGGCTTGTAATGCCATATATTCACGGGGAAGGCAAGGCCCGGAAAAGCCGCCCCCTGCCGCGGCAATCCCGCGAGGCAGCGGCCGGGCGGACTGACACTTTTCCCCCAATGCGGTAATATTGGCAATGCCTATGAACAAAGAAACCTGGGACGCTTTTGCCGCCGCGCGGGCGCGCTGCAAGGCCTACATTGACAGCCTGTCCCGCTCCCTGCCGGATCTGCGGGAATACCAGCAGGCGCTCGTGGACGGCCGCCCCGGGCCGGCCTATACCGTAGAAACCCCGGTCCTCTACAATTCCGCCCTGGACGAGCTGACGCAGGACGACGAGATCCGCCTTATCCTGGTGGCGGACAACCCCGGCCGGAGGGAACAGGCTGCGGAAAACAGGCGCTACCTGATAGGCCCCTCCGGCAAAATCGCGGACCGCTTTTTCCGCGAGCACCCGGAACTGGGCATCGATTTCCGCAGACAGGCAATAGTCCTGAACAAAACGCCCGTCCACACGCCCCGGACCGGGGAGTTGAAGGAACTTTGCAGGGCGGGCGGGCCGGCCCTGGCCCGGGCGGTTTCCGAATCCCAGCGTTTCATGGCCGCCCTGCTCCCGGAGCTCCAGCGGGCCCTCCCTTCGGTCCCGGTGTGGATCACCGGCTACTCGGAAATGAAGAAGGGCGGCGTCTTCGAGGCCTACGCCGAATACCTGAAAAGCCGCTACCCGGACAGCCTCCGCGAGCGGCTGTTCCTCTACCGCCACTTTTCCATGAATCAGTTTACCGTTGATCTGCGACGGCAGGCCGCGCCGGGGGAAAGCCTGAGGGAAACCCTGGAACGCATAGGCCGCGCCTACCGCCTCCGTATCCTGGGCTGGTAGTTTTTGCGGCGGCGGGCCCGTTCGATTCGAATGAAACCCCGTTAAAATTCCGCTATCTTCGCCTTTTCAAATTCCGCTTCGATTTCCGCCGAAGGCTTCGCGGTAAGGAGGCTTACGATCCAGATGACCAGCGCGGAAATGATGAAGGCCGGGAGCAGCTCGTAAATCGCGAACACGCCGCCCGCCTTCGCGATGACATTCTTCCATAATATCACCATGATACCGCCCGAAAGCATTCCCGCCATGGCCGCCGGAAGCGTGGTCCGCTTCCAGAAAAGGCTGAACAGAACGAGCGGCCCGAATGCCGCGCCCAGGCCGGCCCAGGCGTAAGAAACGATGCGGAAAATGGACTCGTTCCCCGAAAGAGCCAGGACCACGCCGAAAACCGTTACCGCCAGCATGGCGATCCGGGCAATCCACATGATCAGGGTTTCATCGGCGTCCTTTTTGATAATCCCTTTGACTATATCGTTGGATACCGCCGAAGAGGCGATGAGCATATAGGAGTCGGAAGAGCTCATGGAAGCCGCCAGGATGCCCGAAACAACGATGCCCGCGACAAGGGGCGGGAAGAAACGGGTGCTCAAATGGATGAAAATAGTCTCCGACGCCCCCGCGCTGGTAAGGAGGCCGGGCAGATAGGCCCTGCCGATAAGGCCGATGGCTACGGCCGCGAACATGGAGAGGAAACACCACACCACCGCGATATTCCGGGATTTGCGGATATTGGAAGTCTTGTTGATGGCCATAAAGCGGAGCAGGACCTGGGGCATACCAAAATAACCCAGCCCCCAGGCCATAGTCGAAACGATGGTGAGAAAACCGTAATTGGCCCCGGCCCCGAAAAGAGGGACGCCGTTCGCCACCCGCTGGACGCCGTCGGCGGTATCGGGGGTCGCTATGCCGAAAATATCCAGAAA
>JAIRRR010000099.1 GCA_031255875.1 Treponema sp. | reverse complement strand
ACCGAGACCGGCTACGACGAGCAAGCCGCCTATTGTTTCGTACTCCGTTACGGCCCCGGCTGCTGCGGGTTCGACGGCAACGCGGGCTTTGAAGTGGCATGGGACGAGGCCGGGCCTTACCCGGCGGAAGACGACTGGGTCGAGGCGGTAGGCGTCCTGACATCCTACGAGGAAGACGGGTACCCCTACCTCTACCTCGCGCTGTCGAGCCTCCAGGTCCTGAACGAGCGGGGCGCAGAATTCGTGACGCAGTAGGGCCGCCCCCTGCGGAACCGGGCTAGATCTGTACTTTGGGGTTAACCGTATTAAAATCCGATTCGACCAGGGCCTTGAGATCCTCAAGGGCAGCGTCTTCGTCCGGGCCGTCCGCCCTGATCGTTATTTCATCGTTTTCGCAGACATTCAGGAGAATAACCTTAAGAATGGTCTTGGCGCTCGCCTTCTTTTCGCCTTTCGATACTTCTATATTGGATTGGTAGAGTTTCGCTGTCCGCACGAATACATCCGCGGGCCTTGAATGCAGCCCGGTCTCGTTCCGGACTGTAATGGTTAGTTCTTTCATAAATGGATTTTATATCCTGTTGCCCTGCCTGTCAATATAGGCTATACTGTAGGAAACCTCTGGAAACCCCGGCAGGGTTCCCGGAGATTCTGTCAGACAAGGAAGGGAAGATGAAAAAGATATTGCTTGCCGCCGGGACCGGCATTTACGTGCGGGTGCTGGATCGTCTTGAAAACGGGCTAAAACAGAGGGGGCTGGCAAAACAATATTCCATTACAAAATGCAAGGTTCCCGAATTGAAACAGCAGGCGCCGGGCTTTGACCTTATCATCCGCACCGCCCTGCTTACGGAAACGGTAGACAAGCCCGTCATCAACGGCATAGCGCTGGCTACCGGCGGCCCGGCCGCCGAAACCGTCCTGGACGAGATAGCCGCCGCCATAAGGGCCTAGGGGCGGGCCAGCCCCAGTTTATCCCTTCCCCTGAACCGCAGCGATTCGGGGTGTACTTTCCGTTCCAGATAATCAAGCTCCCCTATCAGATCCATCTTATCGTTAAAAAAAGAATAGGTGATCCAGAACGACCCCCGGCGGCCGTCCGAGTCGGCGAGCCTTACCAGCACCTGGTAATTCGGCGTCGAGACCTTTACCCGGAATTTGGTGAGCTTGGCTATTTCAAAACACTTTTCCCCGAAAGAAGAAAAAACTATTCTCTCATCACTGACTTTTATTACCCTGGGATTGCTTTTACGCAGGAAGCTGTTTGCCAGGGCATAGACGCAGACCACGATGGCAAGCGCCCAGAGAACGGCGTATTTTGGCACAAAGACAACCTGGTAAAGCGCGTAGACGAGAACCGCCATTAACAAAAAATTTATTATCAGCACCTTGTTCCGGTAGGCGTTCTTTTCAAATTCGTAAATACGTTCCATTGTTCTGCCCCATGCGGCGCGCTAAAAAAACCCGCCGCAGCGGCCATGCGGCGGGTTTTCGTAACATGAAAAAGCTTACGCTTCGGCTTTTTCTTCCTTCTTGATAAGCGTCCGGTTCCACACTGCCAGCCCCACGGAAATGGCAAGCAGTATTACAATCCCGATCCATTTTAACCTGGCAATGTTGATCATCGCCCAGGTCAGCGGGTTGGAACCGTCGCAAATGCTGGAGAAATTACCCACATACACGTCGGGGGAATATGTGGCGGGGTCCGCTTTGGCGGCGGTTGCCATCAGAAGCTCTACCAGGCTGCTTCCGCAGTAGAACATGACAATCATCAGAATAAGGCCGATGATCAGGGAGCGGAAGAAATCGCCCTTGGTAATCGGAATGATCAGGACGAAAATGTAGGGAATAACCGCCAGGTCCGCGAAGGGCAGCATACGGTTACCCGGAAGAATAACCGCGAGGAAGATGCTGATGGGGACCAGGATGAGGGCGCAGGTAAGGCAGATTGGATGGCCGATACCGATAGCGGAATCCAGGCCGATGTATATCTTGCCGTGGTTCTTGAAGTGCTTTTCGATGAAACCCTGGGCCGCCTCGGAAACGGGGATAAGCCCTTCCATGAGCAGCGCGGCCATCTTGGGGATGAGTACCAGCGCGGCGCCCATCTGAATAGCCATCTGGAAAACCTGCACGGGCTCGTAACCGGCCAGGAATCCGATTATAAGGCCGAAGACAACGCCGATGAGGACAGGTTCGCCGAACACGCCAAGGCGCTTCTGGATGCTTTCCATATCCACCTTGATCTTGTTGATCCCGGGGATCTTATCCAGCGCCAGATTCACCACTGCGGCAATAGGCACGAACGCCGCAGTAAAGCCGTGGGGAATCGAAATGCCGGGCAGATCGTTGTACTTTTCAAGGCCGCCTGCGGAACGGTCGGCAAGCACCATAACGATGACCATATTCAGCGCGGCGGCGGCCAGGCCCATCGCGTACGCGGCGCCGGCACCCATCCCGAGCATCTGCCCGAGGCTGTCCACCATCGCCCCGGTAAAGGCAAAATGCCAGTAATTCCAGATGTCAACGTTGACCGTCTGGGTAGTGCCGGTAAGAAGCATCACCACATTGACAAGAATACCCACCGGGATAATCAGGGCGCCGATCTGGGACGCAAAGGCGATAGCCGCAGCCGGCACCCACCCTATATCCACCGCGTCCATGGTCAGGCTGTACTTTCCGACCATGGCCTGTACGGCCGGGCCCAAAGCGCCGCCCAGCAGCCCGGTTACAAGATTCAAACCGACAAAACCAACGCCGACGATAAGGCCGGCCCTGAGAGCCCGCCCTGCCGGCGCCCCCAGAATAATACCGAGGATAAAAATAATGACCGGCATCATGACTGTAGCGCCGGGCGCCTGGATAACGTTAAATACTCTGATGATAACATCTAAAAAGCCTTGCATAGTGATTCTTGCCTCCTCACACCTGTAAATTGGCGCTTGTAAAGAGCCGGGATTAGCCGCTTCCGTTCAGGAAACCCGGGACAAACAGCGCATATCAATAAGGCCCAAGCCCTATCGTCCTTTTTAGTCTATTCTTGCCTAATAAGCTCGGCTATTTCGTCCCACACCTTTTCCGCGCCGACCCCTGTCAGAAGGGGAAGGCCGTTGATCGTCGGGATGGTAACGCCCGGAGGGGCCTTGGCATTGGCAATAAGTATGTCGAAATTCGCCACTTTCGAGAGAATCTCGGCAATTTTGCACTGGCTACAGGAATATTTACCCGCAAGACCTCTTTTCTTCATCGCGTCATTCAAACGGCTGGTTACCACCGTCGACGTGGCGACCGCCGTTCCGCAAGCGAGCAAAATACGCTTCATTCATTACCTCCTGGCAAAAAACGGGCCGGTTCTGAAAAGACAAAACCGCCACGAATATCAAAAAATGATAAGCCGGCTTTGTCCAAATGTCAACAAAAAAACATAAAAAAACAACTTTTTACAGAACCAATAGCGTATTATGCAATTTCTTAGCCAAGCGGGGCACGCCAAAAGCCGAAGTCCCGGAACCGCCATGGTTTTTGCGGCGGCTTATCTTGATTTCGCTATCGCCGCAGCCAGTTCGCGCGCGGCAAGGGAGGCGTCTTCTTCGGTATTGTCCCGGCCGAAAGAGAACCGCATCGTACCGCGCTTGTACTCGCCGGGAACGCCTATGGCCTCGATTACATGCGAGGGCTCTACCGACGCGGAGTTGCACGCGGCCCCCATCGACGCGAATACCCCGGCCATAGAGAGGCGCAGAAGGCAGCCTTCCGCCTCCACTCCCGCGGCGCTTATGCTGATTATGTGGGGCGCGCCGTCCGGGGGGGA
>JAIRRR010000088.1 GCA_031255875.1 Treponema sp. | reverse complement strand
GAATTCCTGCTGAGTGTCGGTATTGATTTGGGTACTACCACGACTCAGGTAATATTCAGCCGTATAGAAGTCGAGAATACCGCTTCCGTAACTTCGGTCCCGCGGATCAAAATTGTCGGCAAAGAGATCATATACCGCAGCGATATTTATTTTACGCCCCTGCTCAACCGGACAACCATTGATACGCCCAGGGTGCGCGAAATTGTTGAAGATGAATACAGGAAAGCGTGTGTCACGCCCCGGGAGGTAAGCGCCGGGGCGGTAATAATTACCGGAGAAACGGCCCGCAAGGAAAACAGCGAGGCGGCGCTCAATACCCTGAGCGGGCTGGCGGGAGATTTTGTTGTCGCCACAGCGGGTTCCGATCTTGAATCGATTCTTGCCGGAAGGGGCGCCGGAACTGCGGATATGTCGAAAGGTTCGCTGAACAACGTGCTGGTCAACCTGGATATCGGCGGGGGAACGACCAATATCGCCGCCTTCAAAAACGGCGCTCCGGTTGATACAACCTGTCTTGACATTGGCGGGAGGCAGATAATTATCGATCCCCGCACCCTTATCCCGGCCTATGTTGCCGAAAAAGTACAGACGCTCGCCGGGCGGATGGGCCTTGCTATCGCCGAAGGGAAAGCGGCGGCGATGCGGGACCTTGAGGCCCTGTGCGGCCGGCTGGCCGGCATTCTGGCACAGTCCCTGGGCCTTGCCCCGCAAACGGCGGACCTGGATCTGTTCATTACGGCCCACCCGCTGCGTTCGGCGTGGGAATTCAGCGGCCTTACCTATTCCGGCGGCGTGGCCGATTTCGTGTACAACGACCATGACCCCCATAACCCCTTTCCATACGGCGACATCGGGGCGATTCTGGGTCACGCGATACGGAACTGCGGCGCGCTAAACCGCGTAGAACGGATGGTGCCCAAAGAAACGATCCGGGCCACTGTCGTGGGTGCGGGGTCCAGCTCAATGGATATAAGCGGATCGACTATCGCGTGGAGCGAATCATCGGTTCTGCCGATTCAAAACATTCCCATTGTAAAGATGTCCGAAGAGGACGAAGCCGATAGCTATAGATTCTTCGCGTCCCGGCTTGCGGAAAAGCTGACATGGTACAAAGACGAAAGCGGCAATTACCAGCAGCTTGCCGTGGGTTTTAGGGGCATTCACAACCCGCCCTTCGACATGCTCAGGAACCTGGCGGAAAAAATAATCGAAGGCATGGCGGATTATCTAACGACAGGCCTTATGGTAATACTTATTATAGACAACGATATGGCAAAATCCCTGGGAAATTTGCTCATGAACGCGCTGCCGATGAAAAAGATTATTGTGCTGGATAGTATCAAAGTAGAAAACGGCGATTATATTGATATCGGCGTCCCCGTGTCTCAGGGGCGCGTGATACCTGTAGTGGTAAAAACCCTCATTTTTGGAAAATGAGAAAAGGTATTTTTATAGCGGAACCGTCCGGAACTGAAGTTTCCGGACAGCCTGTAAATGGAAGCGGCCCATGAACGAGACATTGGTAAATAAAGTAAAAGAAGCGGGCGTTGTCGGTGCCGGAGGGGCGGGATTCCCCACGGCGGTCAAATTGGAGAGCGCGCCTGAATACATCATCGTCAACGGAGTCGAGTGCGAGCCCCTCATACAGGTCGATCAGCAACTGACCGCCATGTATGCCCCTATCCTCCTTAAAACTCTCGATTACCTTGTCGAAGCCCTCGGCGCCCGGCAGGGCATTTTCGCGCTTAAGGAAAAATACGCGAAGGCAAGGCAGGCGCTCGGCAGGGCAATCGCCGAATACCCCCGGCTCTGCGTCAAGACCCTTCCCAGCGCCTACCCCATGGGGGATGAACAGGTACTGGTATACGAAACCATCGGCAGGATCGTTCCGGAGGGCGGCATTCCCCTTAATGTGGGCGCTGCGGTTGTCAATGTCGAGTCCCTTCTCAATATCCACCATGCCCTGGAAGGAAACCCGGTGGTGGAAAAGTACATCACGGTAACCGGCGCGGTACGGAGCCCCCGCACCTTCAGGGTCCCCCTGGGTATCGCCATGCGGGAGCTTATCGAAAAAGCGGGGGGGGCTGCGGTTAAAGATCCGGTACTCATCGACGGCGGCCCCCTGATGGGCAAGATCGAGCGGAATCTTGACGCGCCGGTTATAAAAACATCAAAGGCGGTTATTGTACTCAGCCGCGATCATCCCCTTGTCGTAACAAAGGAGCGCCCTCTGGATCGGGTAATGAGACTTGCAAAAACCGCCTGCTGCCATTGCATGATGTGCAGCGACCTTTGCCCCCGCCAATTGCTTGGCCACACCCTGTTCCCGGACAAACTGATGCGCCTCGCTTCGTACAATTCGACCTGCGAAACAGAAGCCGCCGCGACTTCCGCCTATTTATGCTGCGAATGCCGGATCTGCGAATACGCGTGCGTCATGGGGCTCCAGCCCTGGAAGCTGAACCAGGAATTAAAGGCGCGGCTCAGGGCGGCGGGGATAAAGAACCCCCACCACGCCGTGCCGGAAAAGGCAAACCAATTCCGGCACTACCGCCGGTACCCGGTGGATAAGCTGGCGCGGCAGCTCGGGCTTTCGGCTTTCTACCACAACGATGCGCCCTTTGAAGAATACGACGGAGCGGTCTTAAAGGTAACTCTGCCCCTCCGCCAGCACTTCGGCGCACCCGCCCTTCCCGTGGTAAAAGCCGGCGACATGGTCCGGAAGGGGGACAGGATAGCGTCAATGCCTGGCGAAGCGCTTGGCGCCCCTATTCACGCAAGTATCGATGGAAAGATCAGTTCTATCGGCGGCGACGCCATCGTCATTGAACGCGGAAACTGAGGAGTGTGTTATGAGTAAAGCTCTGGGATTGATGGAATTTAAAACTATTCCCGTTGCCGTCTATGCCACCGATGAAATGCTCAAGGCCGCCGAAGTGGAACTTATCTACGCGGCCCCAATATGTCCGGGTAAATATATCACCATTGTGAGCGGCGAAGTCGCGGATGTGGAATCGTCGGTAAAACGCGGAACTGCGGCAGGCGAAACTTTTCTTATCGATTCTTACGTTATCCCCAATATTTCCGATGCGGTTTTGCCCGCCCTTACCGGCACGGTTAATGTACCGGACATTGAAGCGATCGGTATTATTGAAACCATAGCCGCCGTTTCCTCGGTAAAGGTGGGGGATATCGTAGTCAAGGCGGCCCGCGTTAATCTGCTGGAAATACGCCTTGCCCGGGGGCTGGGCGGCAAAGGGGAAGTGTTCTTTACCGGGGAACTCGGCGCGGTCGAGGCGGCGGCCAAGGCGGCGCTTGAAGCGGTCGGGAACGGAGGGGGCATTGTTAGCAGCACCGTGATACCCCGCCCCAGCAAGGCCCTTATAGCGGCCATTGCCTAGCCGTTGGGGGCTCTGCCCCCAGGCCAGGGCGTACACCGGCAAGGATAACGCTACCGGCAATACCTATGATTTCTTCGGGCGGAAAGATAGTGTCACACCCAAAACAGGGGGAGTCCTATTCTTGTAACCATGCAGGACGGCGGGACTCTGCGTTCCGGATACTGGAAGCGGATGAACCGGTTCCGGTGCCTATTTACCTTGACAGATCCCTCGCCGATACAACTCCCAGAGTAAACGCAAGAATCTTGACCGCTGAATTTTAAAATGAGGAATGAGAGGTGAAGGGCGGCGTCATCATTCCCCGCTTTTACCGCTCCCCCTCTAACCCCCGGGTGGCGTCGCAGGGCCGCCTTGCCGCGCCCGCCTCCTTCGTGCTAACCTTTCGGCAGGGGGCGGGTATGAAGGCCGCGATAATTTTTGGGTCCAGGTCCGACATGGAAACCATGCGCAAGGCCGCCGCGGTGCTGGGGGACTTCGGCGTGGAATTTTCTTCCCACGTCCTTTCAGCCCACCGCGTGCCGGAGCTGCTTGACCGGGCCCTGGAAAAACTAGAGGCCTGGGGCGTGGAAGTTATCATCGCCGGGGCCGGGCTTGCCGCGCAGCTCCCCGGAGTCATCGCGAGCCGGACGCTGGTCCCGGTGATCGGCGTGCCCA
>JAIRRR010000022.1 GCA_031255875.1 Treponema sp. | reverse complement strand
TGATACGGACATCAGCGGGCCAAAGGTCCCTGCACCTTGTGTTGACGCCGGAAACGGAAAAAGTGCAATTGCTCGCGAGTACGGACCTTGGGGAGCAGGGGCTGGTCCTCAAGTACGATAGCAGCTATCCTGCGGACCTCACAAAAACCAACAGCCCCGCCAGCCTGGTCATTGACGGCGGCGATATGACAATAGACCTCACCGGCTCGCCGACCGGCAGCCCCCTCATCACCGTGGGGAGCGGCGTAACCCTGACCCTGCGGAACATCACCCTGAAGGGGCTGGCCTTATCATCGAATAATCCCAGTGACTATCGTGTAGCGGGTGAAGACGGGGCCAACAACTTTGCCCCCATGATCCTGGTGCAAAACGGCGGGAAGCTCATCATGGAGGAGGGCGTGCTGATCACGGAAAACGACAGCAGTAAAACCGGCGGCGTGCATGTCGAAAGTGGCGGCATGTTCACCATGAACGGCGGAGAGATATCTAACAACGCCAGCGCCGGTAACGCCGGTGGCGTGCATGTCGATCCAGGCGGCATGTTCACCATGTACAACGGGGCCATTCGGAACAGCAAGTCCATCGGTGACACCGCCGGCGTGTCTGTATACGGCCTCTTCATCATGTACGACGGGATCATCACCGGTAATACGTCCCTGCAATACAGCGGCGGCGTAGGGATCAATGGAAGCGGTCAGATGATCATGCACTACGGGACTATCAGCAGAAATAGGGCGGGAACAGAGCATGGCGGCGGCGTAGGCCTGAGGAGCGGGGAGAGTGTGTTCACCATGCACAGCGGGACCATCAGCAACAATACGGCGAAGAAAAATGGCGGCGGCGTGTATGTGGATGGGGGCGGTTCATTTACCTTGAACGGCGGAAACATCAGCGGCAATACGGCGGAGCAAAATGGCGGCGGCGTAGGCGTGGCGGTAGGTTCATTCTCCATGAACTTCGGGTTCATCCAGGGCAATCAGGTAAGCGACAAGAACGGCAACGGCGGCGGCGTATGGGTGGGGAACGGCACATTCTCCATGACCGCCGGGAGCATCAACGGAAATGGCATCTACTCCGGGGGAGCGGACACCGACGGGACCGGCAGAGGCTGCGGCGTGTATGTGGGGAACGACGGCACATTCAGCAAGACCCGCGGCACGATTTCCGGGTTAGCGACGACAGTGATAATAGATGGAAATCGAGAAGGCCAATGGGAAGAAACGGATTCTCAAAACTACTACCGGAAGCTCGTGCATCGAAGTGATGAATTTGGAGACCCTTCTAAAAACGTATATTACGACTACACAGATCGACCCGATGAGCTCAAAGGCAGGGGCTACGCGGTCTATTTTGATTCTGATGGAGGCAGTGACAATTTTAACGATGACAAGTACTGCGACATAACGGCGGGGGCAGACTATGGCCTGGACACTACTAAAGGCACTAACTGGAATGCACTTTACCCATAAGACGAAGGCTGAGGTATGTCTTATAACGAAAAAGGGAGGAAGGAGGTTTTTAACGGCATGATGAAGCACAATTTTTTAACCGGCCTTGTTTGCATTTTCCTGTTCTTTCCGCCCTGTACAGGTTCGGCTCAAACGCCCTCTGCCGGGACAGGAGGCGGGGCCCCGCTCACGGAGGTAGCGGTAATGGCCTTTGCCGGGGATGACACGGCCTTGAGCGCCACGCTGCGCGATGCCTCCATCAGGGAAATACAGAATCTCGGCAACTATAATCCCCGGCCTGTTCCCGAGGAGCTGTATCCCGAGATCCTCAGCTTCCCGCCGGACGAGCCCCCCGCCCCGGAGTATTTGGGAGCTTCAAAATACGTGCTTACCGGAGAATACTATACCAATCCTGGCGAAGAATTAGGGCATTTTCAACTCTGGCTGTGGAACTCCGGCGATGGTTCCCTGGTGTATACCGACGAATTGGTAGCCGGAAATAGAAACGAGGCCCTGAATTATATGCCCATCGTGATAAGCTGGATCTTCTCCCGCATATTGGAAGAGGAACAGGGTTCGCCGTTAAACGCGGCAGCCGGTACGCCCGAAGCGCAGGACGATCCCCTCAACCGCTGGCTGTATGTGGGCATACGAGCCGGCGGATCGTTCCGGTTCTACACCCTGCCGGAATTGACAAAGGATTACTATTTCGAGGTTCCTTACAGCTTTACCTACGAGGCCTCTTTTCAGTTCGCGTTCAGGTTCCTGCCTTTTATGAGCGTTCAGGTTGAGGCGGTTTTTACCCAAGACCGCGCTATGTTCCGGGGGCCCGAGTACTACGAGTCCGACAGCGAATCCTTGCACATCTTCTTTACCGACAGTTACACTTCCCTATCCCTGATGTTCCCGGTTACGGTAAAATTCCCCCTGGTCTTTGCCCCCTTTATCGTATCCCCCTTCGGCGGCGCTTATTGGACTTTGCCCCTGGGGAAGATGGCGCTGGATTCCAGCATTGCAACCCGGACAACCGGAAAGTTTGACTACGAGCTTACCGGGCGGTTCGGCGTTACCGCAGGGGTGGATATGGGAATCCGGCTGGGGCCGGGGATACTCTTTCTGGACACGCGGTACGGCTACGATTTCGGAGAAACCGTTATCCGAATAGATGACCAAAACTTAATAAATTACAGACGTACCATGCTGTCCGTCTCAATCGGTTACGAACTGGCGCTGCTGAAGAAAAAGCAGCGTACGGGAGGGGACTGATGAAACGGATTCTGTTTGTCTTTCTCTTTGCGGCAGCGTGGGCTGCCGTTGTAAATGCCCAGACCCAGGATGGCATGGGTACCTGGTATGAAACTGATTCAAAACGTTTGACCGCTTCCCACGCGGCTTTGCCCCTGGGAACCAGGGTGCGGGTGACGAACCCGCAGAATGGCAGGCAGGTTATCGTTACCATTGACAACCGTATCGAGAATACCCCGGATCGGCTTATCGATATTTCCAAGGCTGCGGCGGACAATCTGGGGATGAATCCCCGGGGTACCACTCCCGTCCGGGTTGAAGTATTGAGCCGGCGCGTTGCCTCCCCCGCCGCTTCCCCGCCTCCGCAGCCCCCGCCCCCGCAGGAAACAATGCAGCCGGAGCCCCCGCCTCCGCAGGAAACGAGGCCGCAGCAGCCGGAGCCCCCGCCCCCGCCGGAAACGAGGCCGCAGCCGGAGCCCCCGCCCCCGCCGGAAACAAGGCCGCCGCCGGAGCCCCCGCCTCCGCCGGAAACAAGGCCCCTGCCGCAGCCCCCAATGGATAGGCCGGCCCCGCCCCCGGTCAATAATGAACCTGCGGCGCCTCCCGCCGCCGCGCCGGCAGGACAGGCCCCGGCAAATTCCGGGATAGTTATTCAGATAATTATCCCCATGAACGGCGTTCCGGCAGCTTCCGGCGAGGCCGTAAATCCCGCCGCGGCAAGCGCCGATCCCATGCCCCCCCGTCCCGAAGCCGGTCCCGCCCGCGTCACCCCCCGGCGGCCCGATCCGTCCAGCCATGCGATCTACCGGGTACAGGTCGGGGCCTACTTGGAATGGAAAAACGCCGAGGATACCTCCAGGCGTTTGACGGCAGCCGGTTTTTCCCCCAGCTTTGAATGGTACAATAGGTATTGGCGCGTCGTTTTGACCGGGATTCGTGCGGATGAGCTGGAAGCTATTACCCGGAGGCTTGAGGCTGCCGGTTTTTCACAAGTGCTGTACCGGAGAGAACGTTAAGCGTATCCGCTGCTTACCTTTACTTGCCGTGCCCAAAACTGCTATACTAGCTCCATGGCGTATGAAGTGACCGCGACCAGGCGGCGGCCGAAGGTTTTTGACGAGCTTGTGGGGCAGGATTTTGTAGCCGCTACCCTGAAAAGTTCGATAGAAACCGGGCGTATCGCCCACGCGTACCTTTTCTCCGGGCCCCGGGGCTGCGGGAAGACCAGCGCGGCGAGGATTTTGGCCCGGTCGCTCAACTGCGAGAAGGGGCCTACCGCCGCGCCCTGCGGCGTTTGTTCGAGCTGCCAGGAGATCAGCCGGGGCGCGAGCCTGGACATTATCGAGATTGACGGGGCGTCCAACACTTCGGTAAACGATGTCAGGCAGATCAGGGACGAGGTGCTCTTCCCGCCCAACGCGGGGCGTTACAAGATCTACATTATCGACGAAGTCCACATGCTTTCCAACAGCGCCTTTAACGCCCTGCTTAAAACTATCGAGGAACCGCCTCCCTATATTGTATTTATCTTCGCGACCACGGAACTCCACAAGGTGCCGGCCACGATCAAGAGCCGGTGCCAGCAGTTTTCGTTCCGCCTGATCCCTGTCGAGACTATCACGGCGATTTTGAGGGAGACCTGCGCGGAACTGGGCATCACTGCGGAGGACGAGGCGCTTTTCTGGATCGCCCGGGAATCTACCGGGAGTCTCCGGGACGCGTATACGCTTTTTGACCAGGTGGCGTCTTTTTCCGGGGGGAATATACGGGAGGCGCTTATCCGGGAAAAGCTGGGGCTTGTGGGCTTTGACAAGCTCAGCGCGCTCGCCGAAGCCTGCGCCGCCAACGACACGGCTGCCTCTTTCGCGCTGGTGGACGAGCTGCTTGGCGCGGGGGTTGCCATCGAGCAGTTCGTGATCGATTTGGCGGGTTACTACCGGAGCCTTCTGCTCCTGAAAAACGGGATTGCCCGGGAATCGCTTTTGGGCTGCGCTCCTGACCGCTTCCCCCGGACGGTGCTGGACAAGCTCGATTCCGTCCATCTGGAACGGGCGCTGGACCTGCTCCTCTGCCTTTACCGGGACATACGCTACTCGGTCTCTCCCCGTTTCGAACTTGAAGCCGCCGTATCAAAACTGTCGTGGCTTGACCGCTGGGTTTCGCCGCCCGAGCTGCGGGAAACCGTGGCCGGGCTGCGCCTTTCCCTGGGGGCGGCCGGCGCCGGGATTCCGCCCTCCGCCGAAGCCCCCGGAGGCGGCGCCCCTGCGGCGGCGCGGGAGGCCCGGGCGGTTCAGGCGGCCCAGGCCGGGCCGGGGTATCCGGAGCCGGGCAGCCTGGCGGAAGAATTCCAGCGCCACCTTGCCAGCCGCACGCAGAAGCCGGCCGCGTTCCCCGGGCCGGGGAGCGGCGGGCCTGCAACGCCGCCCGATGCCGGACGCCGCGAAAGCGAGGGGGGGGGCGTCCCGCCCCAAGTAGAAGTTGTGCGCCAGGTCTTTAACGGGACGCTGGTCGAAGGAGCTTGAGATGAACATTAATCCTTTCGATGTTCTTAAAAACGCCCAGAAGATTCAGGAGCAGATGGGCAGTTTCCAGGAAAAACTCGGGAATATCACGGTTACCGGGTCCGCCGGGGGCGGCATGGTCGAGGTCGAGCTTAACGGGAAGATGGAAGTTGTCTCGGTGCGCCTGGACCCGGTGGCGGTGAATCCGCAGGACATCCCCATGCTCCAGGATCTGATTGTCGCGGCGTTTTCAAACGGGCTGGAGAAGGTAAAGGAAGCGGTAAACCGGGAAGTGGGCGCCATGGCGGGTATTCCGGAGGGAGGGTTTCCGGGCTTTCCCGGATTTCCGGGCGTTTCATGAAACACGCTTTTGATAAAGGGGAAGCGCCATGGGCAGCAGCCTCAACGCCATAGACCGGCTGGTAGTACTGCTGTCGAAACTTCCGGGCATAGGCAAGAAGAGCGCGACCCGCCTGGCCTATTATATCCTGGATGCCGATTCCAGCTACAGCGCCATGCTTGCGGAACAGCTTTCGTCCCTGCATAGGTCGATTAAGCGCTGCTCCCGCTGCGGCAGCTTTGCCGAAAGCGATCCCTGCCCCATCTGCGCCGATCCCGGCCGGGACGCATCGCTTATCTGCGTTGTCGAGCGGCCCCAGGACATACGGGTAATAGAAGAATCCCGGGAGTTCCGGGGGTACTTCCATGTTCTGGGCGGGCTTATCGCCCCCCTGGAAGGGGTAAGCCCCAACGACCTGGCGATAGGGAAACTGCTGGCCCGCATCAAGGGCGGCGGGGTAAGGGAAGTAATACTCGCGCTGAACCCTACGGTCGAGGGCGACACCACTTCGCTTTATATACAAAAACTGCTTAAGGGCCTCGGCGTGGAGCTTACCCGCCTTGCCTCCGGGCTTCCGGTGGGCGGCGACCTTGAATACGCGGACAGGCTTACCCTTTCCCGCAGCTTCCGCAGCCGGGTAAGGCTGTAGCGCGATTATCCGGCTCACTCGTCCGCGAGCAGGGAGCGCCCGCGCTTGAGGGCGGCATTCGGGTACTTCCGGTTGATTTCGAGGATCGCCTCTTCCAGCCGCCGCTCCTTCTCGCCTTCCCCGTTGAACAGATCCCCCTGCCGCGCGGTAATACTTTCCAGGTTCATAAGGCCCGCGCCGATGAGGCGGACCCCTTTCCCCTGCCGGTGCTTTCTACGGAAAAGGGCCGATACGCGGTCGTACAATACGTTGAGGGTGGAGACAGGTTCGGCGGAGGTTTCCCTGGCGATTTCCGTGGAGAAATCCGCGTAGCGTATTTTGACGGAAACCGTGCGGCTTTGCAGGCGGCTGTTGAGAAGCCGCCACATGATCGTCTGGCAGATATTGAACAGCTCGGTTTCAATGGCAAAATCGTCGTACAAATCGTACTCAAAGGTGCGCTCGGCGCTCATGGAATGCGAACCCCGGCCGTCGTCAAATATTTCGGCGCTTTCGCCGCGGACGGCCCGGTACAGGAAAATGCCGAATGCCTGCCCGAAGATCGAGCGCAGCGTTTCCGGGGACAGCCGGTAGATGTCGTCGCAGCTTGCCAGGCCGTGTTTTTTGAACAGTTCCTGGGTCTTGCTTCCGGCGCCCCAGATCTTCGCCGCCGGGAGGCCCCGCATGAACCGCTCTTCCGAACCGGGGGCGACAACGTAAAGCCCGTC
>JAIRRR010000021.1 GCA_031255875.1 Treponema sp. | reverse complement strand
GAAAAAAGGGCGGATATTATCTACAGCGTGGCGGGTATCTTCGCCTACCATGACGACAAGGGCCTGGCCGCCACGGACAGCGAAACCTGCATACAGTATTACAATGTAAATACCCTGGGCACCCTCAGGCTGGGCAGGGAAATATGGCCCCTGATAGGAAAAGGAACGCTGGTGGCTATTGTTTCCTCCGAGGCGGGAAGCATCGGCGCTGCCAGGCGCAGGGCGGAATACGCCTACTGTATGTCCAAGGCCGCGGTGAATATGCTGGGGAAACTTCTGTCCAATGAGTTATGGGAAAAAGAGGCCCGGGTTGTCATGTTCCACCCCGGCTGGCTCCGTACCAAAATGGGCGGGGACCGGGCAAAGCGGAGCGACTCCTCCATTGAGCCCGATGAAAGCGCGGATCACCTGGTAACCATTGCCCTGGATATTGACAAAGTGCCCAGGGATCATCTGTATATGACCCATCAGGGCGAACTGCTGCCCTGGTAGAGGAGTTGTCTATGACCGATAAAGAAATTCTGTCCCACATTGATCACACCCTGCTCAAGGCGGCCTCAAGCTGGGAAGAAATCAGCAAACTCTGCGAGGAAGCGCTGAAATACGGGACCGCTTCGGTATGCATCCCCCCTTCGTATGTGAAAAGGGTAAAGGATCGCTTCCCGGCCCTGAACGTCTGTACCGTAATCGGTTTTCCCCTTGGGTATAACCCGCCGGAAATAAAGGCGGCGGAGGCGGCGCGGGCCGTCGGGGACGGAGCCTCCGAGGTTGACATGGTCGTCAATATCGGCGATATTAAAAACGGGGATTTTGACCGGGTCACCGCGGAGATTAGGTCCCTGCGGGAGGCGGCGGGGGACAAGGCCATTCTCAAGGTCATCATCGAGACCTGTTATCTTACCGGGGACGAGAAGATACGGCTCTGCGGCTGCGTCAGCGCCGGAAAGGCCGATTACATAAAAACATCCACCGGTTTTGGAACGGCGGGGGCAAAGATAGAAGACATCAGGCTGTTCAAGAAACACCTGGGGCCGGGCGTAAAAATCAAGGCCGCCGGGGGGGTAAAAACCCGCGAAGACTTGGAACTTTTTATCAGCGAAGGCGCCGACAGGATAGGAACCAGTTCCGCGGTCAAACTTTTGGCGGGGGAAGAGGCAAAGGGTTACTAAGAAGGCGGGGAAAATGCGGAACAATTTGTTTATGGCCGTGGATCTGGGTACCAGTTTTATCAAGACCGGCGTTTATGATACCGCGGGGAACTGTCTTGCCCAGGCCTCGGAACCGGTCAGGGATTACCGCCCGGAACCGGGGGTCTTTATTCAAAAGGGCGCGGAACTGTTCGATTCGGCGCTGGCCTGCGTTAAGGACGCGGTCAAACAGCTTGGCGACAAGGCCGGTTCCATCGAGGCGATGGTTTTTTCCGGCCAGATGTCCGGGTTTATGGGAGTTGACGCCGCCTGGGAAGACATTACCACCTGGTCCTGCTCCCTGGATACCCGGTATATGCCCTACGCGGACCGGCAGATGAAAGGGCTAAAGGATGATTTTCTTGCCATAGGGGGGACGAACTTTCCCGCTATGGCCCCCAAATACGAATGGTACAAAACGGAATTTCCCGCGGAGGCGAAAAAGATTGCAAAGTACCTGATGATCTCGGGCTATGTCATCGGGAAGCTGGGGAATCTGAATATCGAAGACGCGGTTATTGACCGTTCCTATATTTCCTGGACGGGACTGGCCGATGTGGGCAGGGGCGTTTGGTCCGGCAAGATCTGCGACGCCCTGGGGCTTGATACAAAATACCTTCCCAAAATCGTTGACTGCAACTATGTGTGCGGCAGGCTTGCCCCCGAATACGCCGGAATCCTGGGGCTGCGACCGGGAATTCCCCTGGTGGCCGGCGCGGGGGACAAGGTGGCGGGCTGCCTGGGGGCGGGAAACGTGGAAAGCGGGCGGGTTGTTTTTGAGGCCTCTTCTTACGGAGAGGTAAGCTGCTGCGTAAAAGACTACCGGCCCGATGTTACCGAGCGGCGTCTGGATGTGTTGTGTTCCGCCGTTCCGGGGGAATTCTACGTTACCCACTTTGCCGCCGGTTCGGGCATAACCCTTGACTGGTTTGTCGATAATTTCTACCGCCGCCACGATGAGGATAAAAAAACCGCCTTTGCCAGGATTGAGAAGGCGATTGAGGGCATGCCGGCGGGAAGCCGGGGGCTTATGGCCATCGGCCTTTTGGGGGGCAGTTCCATGCCCATCGACGGCGCTCTCCGGGGTCTCTGGATGGGCCACGACTGGAGCCACGGGCCGGAACATTTTTACCACGCCCTGCTGGAGAGCTTTACCTATGATTTTGCCCTGGCCCTGGAAAGCGCTGACCGGCTCTACCCGGAACTCGATTTTTCCGAGGTTCGGGTGATAGGCGGGGGGGCCAGGTCGCCGGTTTGGATACAAATGAACGCCGACACCAGCGGCAAGAAATATACCGCCCTTACGATGAACGACGTGTCGATGTGGGGCGCGGTTATTCTGGCGGGTAACGCGGTAGGGGTATTTCCCGATCTGAAAAAGACGGCTGACAATTTTGTCAAAACCGGCAGGACCTATGAACCGAGGGAAGAAGAGGGAAAAATTCACCGCAAGCATCTGGAGTATTACAAGGCGGCATTGACGGAGACGCGCGGCTTCTTTTTAAGGCTTCAGCAGCTTTAAGGGGCGCGCGCCGGACTTCCCGGCCTTGAGGTGATTTATTTAGGAAAGATACGCTTTATGCGTTCTTAATAATTTTTTCGGAGGATGTCATGAAGACAACCAAAAAATTGCTGCTCGCCAGTCTTATTCTGCTGGTAAGCGGCGCGTTTTTTTTCAGTTGTTCCAAATCCAAGGGATCGGAATCGGCGGGCGGAGAAAAAAAAGCCATCGAGTTCTGGCATATCCAGAACGTCGATCCGGCGCCGCAGTTTATCGGCGACGCGGTCAAACGCTTTGAGGCGGCGAATCCTGAATACCAGGTCAATGTTGTCGTCACCGCCAACGATTCTTACAAACAGAAAATAGCCGTGGCCGCCGCTTCCGGTCAGGTTCCGGATGTTTTTATGTCCTGGACAGGCGGCATAACCAACGAATATGTCAAGGCGGGGCTTCTGGCGGATCTTACTCCGTACTTTGAGAAAAACAACGCCAAAGACAAATTCCTTGACGGCGCTATTGAGCAGGCAAAGGTGAACGGCAAAATCTACGCCGTCCCGGTGGAAAATACGGCGATTGCCGGTTTCTGGTACAACAAGGACCTTTTTGCCAAATACAACATCGCGGTCCCCACGACCATAGCGGAACTTGAGGCGGCATGCGAAACCCTCAAGCAAAACGGCATTACCCCCTTCTCCCTGGCGAACATGACCAAGTGGACCGCCATCATGTACTACCAGAACCTCCCCTCCCGCCACGCGGGGATCCAGCCCTTTGCCGACGCCCTGGCCGGCACGGGTTCCTTTAATTCCGAGCCCTTCATCTGGGCGGCGGCGAAAATGCAGGACTGGGTAAGGAAGGGGTACTTCAACGAAGGGTTTAACGGCCTGGACGAGGATTCCGGCCAGTCCCGGACCCTGCTGTATACCGAAAGGGCGGCCATGCAGGTGCAGGGAAGCTGGTTCGCGTCGAACGTCGCCGGCGAGAATCCCGATTTCCTGAAAAAAGTGGGCTTCTTTAACTTCCCCGCCGACGAGACCGGCACGGGCAGCCCCCAGACCGTCTCCGGTACCCTGGGCGATAACTTCTATCATGTTTCCGCCAAGTGCCAAAACCAGGAAGCCGCCTTTAATATGCTGATTACCCTTCTGGACGATCAGGCCGTGAAGGAACGCGTTGCCGCCGGCCGTATTCCGCCGCTCAAGAGCGTTTCCCTTCCGGATCCCCTGATGCAGGAAGTCTTTAAGACCATTCAGGGCGCGACCGACGTCCAGTTCTGGTACAACGAATCCCTGGCTCCCGAGCCCAGGGAAGTGTTTGAAACTTCACTCCAGGAGCTTATGGGGCTTTCGATAAGCCCTGAAGAGTTTGCCAAACGCTGGCAGGATGCCCAGGCGCTGGCCCAATAGCAGCGCCGGAGCGGGCTGTTCCGGCAAGTCTTTGCCGGAACAGCCCTTTGTGTACGCCTAATACCGGAAGGGGTCGCCTAGTATGAAAAACAAAGTTTCTTCGCTGAGAAAAGCCCGCCAGCGATCTATAAACATAGCCGCGGCGGTTTTTTTAGCGCCGGTGCTGATTATCCTGGCTGTCTTTATCGCCTACCCGATTGTCGATTCCTTTATCCTCAGCACGGTTCAGTGGAACGGTTTAAGCCCGGTACGGGAGCCCGTCGGACTTGCCAACTGGATTACCCTTGTGCAGGACCGTTTCTTCTGGTCGGCCTTTTCCAATAATATAATCATCATGTTCATTGCCCTTATTACCCAGGGCGTTTTGGCAATGGCGCTGGCGACGTTTCTGGATACTATGGGTAAAAAGGCCCTGCTGTTCAAGCTGGTTTGGTTTTTGCCCTATCTGATTTCCCCGGTGGCAATCGGATTTTTGTTTAAATTCGCCCTGGATGCCAACTTTGGAATGTTCGCTTCCATCGCGGGCCTTTTTGGCAGCAATGTAAGCGTTGACCTTTTGGGAAACCCCGGCAGGGCCCTGTATACGGTTATGGGGGTGGTAAGCTGGGAGTATACCCCCTTTTATATGATCCTGTACCTGGCGGCTTACGGGACCATCCCTGTTGAACTGTACGAGGCCGCCGCCATTGACGGCGCGTCCCGGGGCCAGTATTTCTGGAAAATATCGCTGCCCCTTTTGCGGCCCACGATTATTTCGGGGGCCACGGTCTGCATAATCGGTTCCCTTAAATACTTTGACCTTGTGTACGTTATGACCGGCGGCGGCCCGGGCCACGCCACGGAATTGATGGCTACCTATATGTATACCACTTCCTTTGTAAAACGGAGTTTTGGTTACGGCGCCGCCGTGGCCTGCGGTATGTTTATCCTTATCACCGTTGTCGCGCTTATCACCGTTTATACGCTGAACAGGAAAGCGGAGGAATTATGAAAACAGAATCCATGAAAGCAAAAACCTTTTCTCCTGGTTTGATACTGGCCTTTACCTTCGCCGTGGCGTGGCTTATCGTTACCGCCCTGCCGTTCTATTATATGATTGTTACTTCCTTCAAAACCCTGGGTGAATTTTTAAGCGGCGGCCTTTTTGAGATGCCCGCCTCATGGGTGCCGGTGAATTACATCAGGGTCTTTGAAGGTTCTTTCCTGCGGTATTTACTGAACAGCGTTATACTTATTGCCATAACCCTGACTCTGCTCTTACTGTTGAGCGCCTTCGCCGCCTATCCCCTTGCCAGGATGAAATTCCGCTTTAACCGGCCGATTTTCAGCATAATAGTCGCGGCAATGTCGGTCCCGATCTACATCACCCT
>JAIRRR010000015.1 GCA_031255875.1 Treponema sp. | reverse complement strand
TGTTTCATGGTTTAGCCTTTTGGAACTACCCGGCCCGGCGCAATACGGATGCATGAATGGCGGATAAAACATTTAACATAGTTTTTGAAATCGAGGGCGGCGGGGAAGCCGCCGCGTCTGCCTTTCCCGGCGAGTCGCTGCTCGGCGCGGCCCGGCGGGCCAATGTGGCCATCGACGCCCCCTGCGGCGGCAACGGAACCTGCGGCAAATGCCGGGTGCGGCTGCTGTCCGGCGAGACAGGCGCCGCGGAGGACGACCGCGGCCGTATCGGGGGCGGCCCCAGCCGTTTTGTCAGCCCGGAAGAATACGCCGACGGCTTCAGGATGGCCTGCTCCGTCCGCGCCCTCTCCGATCTCAGGGTCGGCGTACCGCGCGGCGCGCTGGCTTACCGGAACAACATCAAGGTCTCGGACCTGGGCGTCTTCCGGGAACAGCGCATCTTTGCCGATCTCCGCCGGGAAATGGAGGCCCTTGGCCTGGGGAACGATCCCGGCCTTGAAGTGATCAGGCTGCGGCTTTCCCCGCCCGATCCGGGCGATCCCACGGCCGACCGGGAACGGCTTGTCCGGGGAATCTCGGCGGCCCTGGGCGTCCCGGAAGCGGAGATCGGCGTCCCCCTCGGCGTGCTGCGCAGGCTTCCCCGCGCCCTGCGGGAGGCGGGCTTTAGCGTGGAATGCGTGGTGCGCGAAGAGGCCGGCGGCAAGCGCCGGATACTCGGCGTTTACCCCGATCCGGGCGCCGACACGGCGGTGGAAACCCCGGCGGCCGGGGACGGGGCGCAGCCCGGCGCGGCCCGGATCGCCGGCCTCGCCATCGACATCGGCACCACGACCGTGTCCATGCTCCTCATCGACCTGGAAACCGGAAACATGATCAGCACGGGCTCGGCGGGCAACGGGCAGATACGGTACGGCGCGGACGTGATCACCCGCATCATAGAGAGCGTCCGGCCCGGCGGGCTTGATCGCCTGCGCGACGCCGTTGCCGGCGAATGCACCGAGCCGCTCATCCGCAGCCTCTGCGAAAAGGCGGGGATCTCCCCGGACCGGATCTACCGGGCGGCGGTGGCGGCCAACACCACCATGACCCATCTTTTCCTGGGCGTCCCCCCGGAGCACCTGAGGCTGGAACCCTATGTGCCCGCCTTTTTCGAGGGCAGGACCATGCCGGGCAAGGATCTCGGCATGAGCGTCAACCCCGAGGCGGAGATCCTTATCGCGCCCAGCATTGGGAGCTATGTGGGCGGGGACATTACCGCCGGGGTTTTTTCCTCGATGATCTTCAGAAAGGAGACCCCTTCGCTCTTTGTCGATCTGGGCACCAACGGCGAGCTTGTCTTCGGAAGCGCCGAGTTCCTCTTTAGCTGCGCCTGTTCCGCAGGGCCGGCCTTCGAGGGCGGCGACATTTCATGCGGCATGAGGGCCACCGACGGCGCCGTCGAGGCGTGCAGGATAGACGCCGATACCATGGAACCGGATGCCGTTATAATAGGAAGCGCCGCCGGCAGGAAACCCGCCGGACTCTGCGGATCGGGGCTTATCGACCTGATCGGGGAACTTTTCCGCTGCGGGATCGTCAACTCCAGGGGGAAATTTGTCCGGGAAGGCCGGCGGGTAAAACACGACGAGTACGGCGTGGGCCGCTACATAGCCGCGTTCGCGGAAGAAACCGAAGCCGGCCGCGAAGTCGCCCTGACCGAGACGGATATCGACAACTTTATCAGGGCAAAGGGCGCTATCTTTTCGGCAATCAGGACCATGCTCGCCATAGTCGAATACCCGCCGGACGCCATCGAGGACGTGTACGTTGCCGGGGGCATCGGCAGCGGGATCAACATAGGCGCGGCTATACGCATCGGCATGTTCCCCAAACTGCCGCTTGAAAAGTTCCACTATATCGGCAACAGCTCCATGCTCGGCGCGTATGCCATGGCAAGCTCCCGGAAGGCGGCGGAAATGGTAACCAGCATAGCGGGGGGGATAACCTATCTGGAGCTCTCCTCCTATCCCGGCTACATGGACGAATTTGTAGCCGCCTGTTTTCTCCCCCACACGGACGCGTCCCTCTTTCAGTAGGGCCGCCGGCAGGGGACGCCGCCAGGCGCGCGTGAATTGGCAGGATTAAACCGATGGAAGTGTACCGCCCGAACCAAAAAGAGGAAGTCCCCTTCTTCCACTACCTGGAAATTTACCGCGGCCTCGACCCGGACGGGATCGGCAGGCGCTGCGCCCTCCCCTTTGACGGCAAAGCCTTTTCGCTTACCCTGATGGGGACGGATTACCTGGTGCCGCACCCGGCCTTCGCGCTTTGCCCCCGGGGGGCCGGCGTTCCGCCGGAAGCCGCCGTCTGGTCCTCGGCCACGGTCACCGGCGGCCTCCCGGCCCGGGCCTTTGCGGGCGGCGGCGTTCCCGCGCGGCCCGTCGATCCCCGGCAGGCCGCCTGCGACATCCTCATCCTCCGCTATCTGTGCGAAGGCCGGTATTCCGGCGGGAACGGGAAGCGGCTCTCCTACAACGAGATCCCCTGGGGGCCGCTCTACTACCGGAACTTTGACGGCCGCTGCCTGAAACGGCTGGCCTACGGCTTTGGGAACGACATCGGCCGCTTCAAAAGAATCATCGAGGCCGCGCCGGGCCTTAAGGCGGAAAAGCTGCCCCAGGGCGACGCGGGCTACCGTATCGAATTCCTCAGCGGCCTCTTTATCAGCCTTATCCTCTACGCCGCCGATGACGAATTCCCCCCGTCCGCGCAGATACTGTTCGACGACAACCTTGCCTCCGCCTTTACCGCCGAGGACCTTGCGGTTGCCGGCGAAGTGGCGCTCGACAGGCTCAAGCGCATGGGCTGAACGCCGACGCGCCCTGCCGCACGTTATGCCCCTGCCCAGGCCGCCCAAGGGCAAGCCCCCTTTCCGGGGCAATTCCTATTCCGGCCACGGACGTTACGGACAGATGCGGACTTGTTGACACTTGCCGGAAAAGTCCGTTATGAGACAAACAACCACTATATATTAGGCACAAGAAGAAGACATACTGTATATAGTGTACCATGGGGCGAAAAACGCTTTCCCGTCAGCCTTGTCGTCCGCTGTTCCCCCTGTATCCGTGACGGCCTGTGGTTTGTTTTTGCAATCGAAATTACCGGCTTCCTGAACAACCAGGAGGGTAAGGCTGGAGACGCAGGGGGGTAGTGGAGGACCCGCGAAGCGGGGCCGGAGCGCAGGGGGGCCGGACGACGGACTGCTATGCTGCCGCCCGCCGCGCGGTAACAGGCCCCCCTCATGTACGGTATTCGAATTTTCGGATAGCGGGATTGCGGTCCCTTGCGGGTAAGCCTAAAACGTTGTATAGTGATTCTACGGAGGCCGAAATGACAAAACAACAGACAGACGACCTTATCAACCGCTATTCCGATTTTGTCGTGAACGGCGGGGTTATTAATAACGAACTTTACTCGAAATACGAGGTAAAGCGCGGGCTCAGGGATGTCAGCGGCAAGGGCGTTTTGGTCGGCCTTACGGAGATATCGGAAATTGTCTCGTATATTATCGAAGACGGCGATCTGGTCCCCTGCGAGGGGAAATTGTTTTACCGGGGCATCAACATTGAGCAAATAGTCCGGGGTTTTTTTAAGGAGAACCGTTTTGGTTTTGAGGAAGTTTGTTATCTGCTGCTCTTCGGGCATCTTCCGCTTAAAAAAGAATTCGAGGATTTTTCCGCCCTGCTGGGGGAGAACGCCGCGCTGCCGGACAGCTTTGTCCGGGACACGATTATGAACGCCCCCAGCAAGGACATGATGAATTCCCTGGCCAAGAGCGTGCTGACCCTTTACGCCTACGACGACAATCCGGACGATATTTCCGTAGCCAACGTGATCCGCCAGTCAATCCAGCTTATAGCCCGGTTCCCCCTGCTCGCCGTTTACGGGTACCAGTCGTTTGCCCACTACCACAACAACCAGAGCCTGGTGATCCACCCGCCCAGGCAGGGGCTTTCCATTGCCGAGAATATCCTGCACATGCTGCGGCAGGATTCCTGCTATACGCCCCTGGAGGCGCGCATACTGGACCTTGTCCTGGTGCTGCACGCGGAACACGGCGGCGGTAACAATTCTACTTTTACGACCCATGTGGTTACTTCTTCGCATACGGACACCTATTCTTCCGTTGCCGCCTCCCTGGGTTCCCTCAAGGGCCCCAGGCACGGCGGGGCGAACATAAAGGTCGTGCAGATGTTCCGGGAAATGCAGGAAAAAATTTCGGACTGGAATGATGACGACGAGATAACGGCCTACCTTGAAAAGCTCCTGGGCGGGGAGGCTTTTGACGGGTCGGGCCTGATTTACGGCATAGGCCACGCGGTCTACTCGCTCTCCGACCCGAGGGCGCTTATTTTCCGGCGTTTCGTGGAGCAGCTTGCGGACGATAAAAAACGCCGGGAGGAATACCTGCTCTATTCAAAAGTCGAGTACCTGGCCCCCCGGATTATCGCGAAGAAAAGGAAAATGTACAAGGGCGTCAGCGCGAATGTGGATTTCTATTCAGGTTTTGTTTACAGCATGCTGGATCTGCCCGAGGAACTTTTTACCCCGCTCTTCGCCGTGTCCCGTATTGCGGGCTGGAGCGCCCACCGTATAGAGGAGCTGGTGAACGCGGGCAAAATTATCCGCCCCGCGTACAAGTCCGTATCCCGGACCGTGCCCTATACGCCGATGGAAGAGCGGGCCCCGGAGGCTGTTACGAATCCTGCGTAGCGTATGCCGGGCGTTCCGGGTACTGGACGAGGCCGCGCGGGAAGCGCTAGAATAGTATAATATGGCATACATCAAAAATTTGTTCGACCGGAATTTCCTGGAATACGCATCCTACGTCATAAAGGACCGGGCTATCCCGGACCTGGAAGACGGGCTCAAGCCGGTGCAGCGGCGCATTATCCATACCCTGCTGGAAAAGGACGACGGGAAATTCCACAAGGTGGCCAACGTTGTCGGCGAGTGCATGAAGTACCACCCGCACGGGGACGCGTCGATTGGTTCGGCGCTGGTGGTGCTGGCAAACAAGGAATACTTTATCGACCGGCAGGGAAACTTCGGGAATATCTATACCGGCGACGAGGCTTCCGCAGCCCGGTATATTGAATGCCGGATTACGCCTTTCGCGAAGGACATTTTCTACAACCCGAAGCTGACTACGTATGCCGATTCCTACGACGGCAGGAACCGGGAGCCGGTGCTTTTCCCGGCGAAAATTCCGGTGGTGCTGGTGATGGGCGCCGAGGGGATTGCCGTGGGAATGTCCACGAAGATTCTCCCCCACAACATTATCGAGGTAATGGAAGCGGTAAAGGCATGCCTCCAGGGGAAGCGTTTCCAGCTTTTCCCGGATTTCCCCACGGGCGGGCTCCTCGACGTGTCGGATTACCGCGACGGGAACGGGAAAGTCCTGGTGCGGGCAAAGCTCGATACATCGGACCCCAAGCGCATCGTGATACGGGAGCTGCCCTTCGGCTCGACCACGGAAAGCATTATGGGCAGCATTGAAAACGCCGCGAAAGCCGGGCGGATCAAGATCCAGTCCATCAACGACTTTACGACGGAAAACGTGGAAATAGAGATAAAACTTGCCCGCGGCGTGTACGCGGAAGAGACGGTAGACGCGCTGTTCGCCTTTACCGAGTGCGAGCAGTCGATATCGGTAAACCTGCTTGTCATAAAAAACAGCCTGCCCGTCGTGATGACCGTTACGGAGATTGTCAAGCACCACGCCGGGCAATTGGTAAAGATACTAACCAGGGAACTGGAGATCGAAAAGAAGGAACTCCAGGACAAGCTCCATCTGCGCACCCTGGAGCGCATCTTTGTCGAGGAGCGGATATACAAGGGCATTGAAAAAATGAAAACCGCCGAGGGGGTTGAGAAGGCCGTTCTTGACGGGTTCAGGCCCTTTATGAAGGAAGTGGGGAGCCGGGGCGTCAGCCACGAGGATGTGGAGCACCTGCTCAGGATACCTATACGCCGGATCTCCCTTTACGACATCAACAAGGCCCGGAATGAAATGCTGGAGATAGCGGCCCGCATTAAGGAAATAAACGCCCATCTTAAAAGCATTGTCGCCTACGCGCTGGGCTGCCTGGACGGGCTTATCGCCAAAATAAAAAACAACGAGGAAGCGGGCCGGGGCCTGAGGAAAACCAAAGTCGGCGCTTTCGAGAAGGTCGATGTAAAGGAAGTGGTAAAAAAAGACCTGGAACTCAGGTACGACCGCAAGACAGGCTATCTGGGAACCGCCGTATCGGGCGACGTGGTGGCGGAAGCGTCTCCCTTTGACCGCGTTATTACCATCCGCAATAACGGGAGCTGGTTTGTGGCCGATATTCCGGAAAAATCCTTTGTCGGGCCGGGCGCGTGGTACATCGCCGTCGCGGACAAGGAAGTTCTTCTAAATACCGTTTTTACGATTATCTACCGGGAGGCGGAAAGCGGCCTTCCCTATATCAAACGCTGCGTGATCGAAGGGTGGATCATGAACAAGGAGTATTCGCTGGTGCCGGAAGGGGCCGCGGTGCTTCACCTGGACACCCGGCCCAAATTTGCCTTTACCGCCGTATACAAGCCCAGGCCAAGGCTCAAGATCCTGCGGGAAGATTTCAAGGCCCAGAATTTCGCCGTCAAGGGGCTTAAGGCAAACGGGGTGAGGCTTTCCGGCAAGGAAATTCTAAAGATCGAAGTAAAAGCGAAATGAACGCGGCGCGGCCGCGGCACTAAGCGCTCAGCTTTTCGCTGATGGTTTCCTGTTTGATATAGCCCGTGCTGAGGCAGATATCGAAAAGCTGTTTCGGCAGAAATTCTTCGATGGTTTTTTTATTATCGTCTTTTATCCGGGTAATGCGGATATGGTAGCCGCCGCCGGTCTCCCTGAGTATGTCCAAAAATTCCGTCCTGCCCTTTTCGCATTTGATGTAGTACCGCACCGGTATCCCTCCGCGTCAGATTGAAGGAACACCGGCTAACGCAGCGCGGCCG
>JAIRRR010000317.1 GCA_031255875.1 Treponema sp. | reverse complement strand
CTTTCCATCGACCGGGATTGGGATCCCTACGTTGCCGAGTTCAGCAAGATGGGTCTTGCGGATGTTATCAGGGTTACCCAGAGCGCCTGGGATCGGATGAACAGGTAGCCGTTGCGGCGAGAGGATACGGAAATGATACAGGGTGTTCAAAAAAAATACGGAAGGTATTGGCAGTTATATCTCTTCCTGATCCTTCCCGCCGCGTACAGCGTTATTTTCGCCTATATACCCATGTTCGGGGTGCAGATTGCCTTTAAGAAATACAGCATCCTTGGCGGTATCTGGGGAAGCCCCTGGGCGGGGCTGGCGAATTTCAGAAAGTTTTTTAATTCGTATATGTTTACCAGGGTTATCGGGAACACGCTGCGGATCTCCTTCTACGATATTCTTGCGGGGTTTCCGTTCCCCATCATCTTTGCCCTCTGCCTGAACACCATCGAAAACCGCCGCTACAAAAAAGTCCTGCAGACCATCACCTACATGCCCCACTTTATTTCGGTAGTGGTGGTGGTCGGCATCCTCATGCAGATTTTCCACCCCCTGAACGGGATCTACGGCGTCCTGGTCAAAAGCCTGAGCGGCGCGACCGCGCCGGATCTTTTCGGTAAGCCCGGCGCGTTTCCCCATCTCTACGTGTGGTCGGGCATCTGGCAGAGTTTCGGGTGGAGTTCCATTATCTATGTGGCGTCCCTTACGTCGGTGGCGGAGGAGCTTTACGAAGCCGCCAGGGTAGACGGGGCTTCCCGATTCAAAATGGTTCTGCATGTGGATCTTCCGGCCCTGGCGCCGACTATCACCATCCTGCTGATCCTCCGGCTCGGGGCCATCATGTCCCTGGGCTTTGAAAAAGCCTGGCTTATGCAGAACAGCCTTAACCTGCGCACCAGCGAGCTGATATCAACCTATGTGTACAAACAGGGGCTCGCCGCAGGAGGGCCGACGGATTTTTCCTACGCCGCGGCCATCGGTCTGTTCAACTCCGCGATCAACCTGCTGCTTATCGTGCTGGTTAATAAAACAGCCAATAAGCTGAGCGAGACCAGTCTGTGGTAGGAGGAAGCCATGCGGAAAATGAGGACGCCCTTTGAGGATAAGGTTTTTTATTCCTTCGTGTATATCTTTTCGTTTCTGCTGCTCCTGTCGGTTCTGTATCCCGTTATTTTTATTGTGTCCGCTTCTTTTTCGTCGGGCCGGGCTATAAGTACGGGGCAGGTAAGGCTGCTTCCGGTGGAACCGGGAATCGAAGGCTACCGGGCGGTTTTTAAGGATCGGCGCATCCCTATGGGTTACCGGAACACGGTTTTTTATACCGTCATCGGCACCTTCATCAATGTGACCATGACCCTTATCTGCGCCTATCCCCTGGCGCGCAAGCGTCTCCCCCACCGGGGGGCGATAACGTTCTTCTTTACCTTTACCATGCTTTTCTCGGGCGGCATGATCCCCAGCTATATCCTTCTGCGGAACCTGCGTATGCTGAACACGGTCTGGGCTATGTGGCTCCCCAATGCCATGAGCATTTACAGCATGATCGTAACCCGCACGTTTATCTCCAGCGCTATTCCCGACGAACTGCTGGAGGCCACCCAGATTGACGGGTGCAGCGATGTGAAATATTTTTTCCTGTTTGTGCTGCCCCTGTCCAAGGCGGTTATCGCGGTTATTGCCATGATGTACGCCGTGGGCTACTGGAACGCGTATTTTAACGCTTTCCTGTACCTGACAAAACAGGAACTCTACCCTCTCCAGATCTTCCTGCGGGAGATCCTGGTGATGAATCAGATGCAGAACGATATCGTTGACCCCGAAACGGCTATCGCCATGCAGGGCCTGGCGGATCTGCTCAAGTATTCGCTTATCGTTATTTCCTCCGCGCCGATCCTCTGCATCTATCCTTTTTTCCAGAAGTACTTTGTAAAAGGGGTGATGATAGGATCGATAAAAGGCTAAGGCCGCCGGACGGCCCTAGCCCTCCATAAAGGCCCTGAAAAGTTTTGCTGTCCCGCCGGGGTCGATGCTGTGCATCAGGGCAATGTTCAGCGTATAGGGCGAATAGGGCAGGCCCAGGAGTTCCCGCGCGAAGGCCATGGCCGCTATTTCCGAAAGGCAGGGCAGGGGCGAAGGGCCGGAGAAGGCTTTTCCCCAAAGTTCCGGTTTCAGGCCGCGGGCGTTCCGCCTGTTCCGGTCTTCCGTAAAATGAAAAAGCTCGTGGGCAATAAGGGTGTCTTCCACGCGGGATTCGAAGGCCGCCTTGTCGGCAAGCTCCTGGGCTTTGCGGGCATAGCGGGAAAGGATCGTGATGGTTCCCGGCGGCGCGAACCACGCGAAGGCGGGGAGGAACCTGTCCGGCTCCTCCTCTGTACACTCAATGCCTATGCCGAGCCTGCGGCACAAAAGGGCGGGAGGGCTGTTCCGGCAGCCTTCCGCCAGCAGCCGGGCTTCCTCCGCGCCGCGGCGGGCGGCTTTTTCCGCCATTAAAAGCCGATCCGCCGGAGGAATTTTCCCCGCCCGGGCTTCGCCCGCGAAGGCGTAGCGGTGAAAGGCCTCCGGGGGCAGAGCGGCAACGCTGTTCAGCATTTCGCCCAGGCTTATCACCATATGTTCCTCGCCCCCGCGATGATTACCTGGTCTTCCGCGTTTACCGTCTGCATGTCCATTTCTATGAGCATCAGGATCTGTTCCAGATCCCCCGTCCCGGCGTAGTCCATTACCCGGTTACCGGCGCAGATGTAAAAGTCCGGCCGCAGAATGGCGTCGGCCTTGTAGGCCGCAAGCTCGTCCCATAGGCTGGTGATAAGCTCGCGGTAAGCGCCGCCTTTGCCCAGCAGCGCCTTGCCGTCGGCGCACTGCACCTTGATAAAGCCCTTTTTGTCCAGGATACGGAACGGGCGCCGCCCTTTTTGCGGCGCCTCCGTGCCGTAGACCCGGAACTGCTTTGTGGCGCAGAGCGCCTTTACCTCTTCGGGAGGGGCTTTCAGATCCGCCGCGGCAAGCCTCAGGCTTTCATCTTCGCCCGCCTCTTTGAGAAGGTCGGCGGTTTTCGCCTCCGTGCTGCCCAGGGCTATGGCGCTCAGCTTGGAAGTCTGCGGATCTATTTCGATGTGCACCTCTACTGTTTCCGGCGCCGCGCCGCTCCCTACGGCCTTGTCAACGGCTTCCGCCTTGATGCTGCGTATGTCCTCCGGGCCGGGGTTCGGCACTACCCGTTCCACCACATCCCGTACCATCGCCAGGGCCACGCCGATGGACGAGATGACTTCGGCGTTTTCGGGGATAGAGTAGCGCAGGCCCATGCGTTCCGCGCAGAAGCCGATCAGCGCCGCCGCACCGCCGCCGACACCGACAAGGCTTATGGCGTCCTTTTCCAGTTTGTACTTGAGGCTTAAATCGTTTATCACCGGAGCTATTTTTTCGTAGGCCCTGGTCAAAATCCGGGCGGACACGTCTTCAACGGAAGTGTTCATGTACTCCGCCAGGGGCAGCATGGCCTTGCGGGCCGCTTCGGCATTCCCGTAGGAAAAATGATCCGGCAGAACCAGGCCCAGCACGTTTGCCGCGCAGGAGTTGGTAATGGTAAAAGCCTTGCCGTTGCTGCAGCGGATAGCGACGTAATCGGCGGGATCCCCCGGTTTGGGGGAGAAAAATTCCAGCCTTGGATCAACGATGTCCTCTTCCTTGCTGAATACGGCATAGTCCAGTCCCGCTATATGGGCGCTGCGGGGCCCCACGTCCACAATACTGTTTCTGTTGGCCCTGACCATGCTGCCCCCGGCAACGCCGAGCACGCGGACATCCAGGGATGAAATGTAGGTGCGGTGCCCGCCCACAACGGAATAGTCAATGGCGGGGCGCCCGTTTTTAATCACCCCGATATTTGTAGTGGTGCCGCCGACCTCAAAGTAAATGCCGTTGGAGGCCCTCAGATACATCAGGCTTCCCATGACGCTGGCGGCAGGGCCGCTGAGCATGGTGAGCACCGGGCGTTTCTTCATTTCCCCCGCTTCCATAACGCCGCCGTCCCCCCGCATGATCATCAGCGGCACTTTTACGCCCGCCTCCCGGACGGCGCGTTCCGTGGAGTTGGCGGTGTCCAGCATTTTCGGCAGGATGGAAGCGTTAATGGCGGCGGTACGGGTACGCCTGGTAAGGCCGTACAGCTTGGTAATGTCCGACGCCATAGTAGCCTCAAAGCCGAGACTCCGGGCGATGTCGTGCATGCACTGTTCGTCCTCCATGTCGTCAACCCCAAAGGCGGCGCTGGCAACGATTACCCCGGCGCCTTTTCCGGCCAGTTCCTTGATCGTCTTTGCCGCCAGTTCGTCGTTTAAATCCTTCTGCTTCAGATAGCAGCAGTGCACACGGATACTGCGCCCGTTCCCCAGATCCACATCTTTAATGGCGGTTTCCGCCTTTGCCAGAAGGCCGCCCGGCCCGCCGCCGCCCATACCGATAATCCCGACAACCGCCACATCGCCTTCGACAAGGGCGTTTGTCGCCTGAGTGGTGCTGTGGGCCACAAAGATCACTTCGCCGGGGGAGATGTTGTTTTCTTCCAGACAGTTTTGAAACACCCTGACCACCCCGGCCGCCACGCCGTATTCGTGGTCATGGGTTGTTTTAACCGATGATTTTCCGATTATCTCATGGGTGGCGTTGTCAATGGCAACAGCTTTAGTGTGGGTTCCGCCCACATCAATTCCCATACGTACCTTTCTTGTCATCCGCATCACCTTCCAATTGTTCTTCAAGCCGCGGCGCTTTACCCGCGGCCGTACATAAAGTAAGTGATAATCTGCAGGGCCGCGACTATGGCCCAGCCCAGGGGCACACTGCTTTTAAGGTATTCCCGCCCGCTTACCTTGCCGTAACCTATGCCCCAGGCAACCCAGCTCTGGGTAACGCAGGCCGAAACATTCATAACGGTGGTGGAAGCGATCATCAGGGTGAATAAATAGGGAACGTACTGGGGCTGGAGAAAACCGATGCTTTTTAAAATACCCAGCGTGGCGGCGCCGCCCCCGTACAGGGTAAGGGGGCCCCGGAACAAGCCGAGCGGGGCCAGCAGGATAAAAGCCGCGCTGATGATCAGCGTGTTCCGGGGGATGACGTTTGAAAGGAGGGCGTTGAAGTAAGGGACGCAGAGTTCCGAAGCCTTGTTGAACATGGGCAAGACCAGCAGGAAACCCAGCATGGGGGCGGTGTCCACAATGCCGTCAAAAAAATCCTTGCCGATAACGCGGGCGGCGGAGCGCCAGCCCCTCAGCTTCCCGCAGACGGTAAGGGCATAGAGGCTTCCTATAATGAACCCCAGGATGATGGGCAGATCGAAGGCGATGAGCAGCACCACCGGGACAACGGGACTGAGGAGGGCCAGGTTCGGCACGAAAACCGCGCCGCTTTTTGCCGGATTGCTGACGCTCCAGGCCCGGCGGCGGCCGGGCCGCAAAGCCAGCGCAATATAGACCACGGTAAAGAAAAGCTGCACGCCCACGGCGACAAGCCCCCAGCGTACATGCTGGGCATAGGTGAACAGCTCTCTGCCGTTCTCGTCGAGGAAGAAGCCGATAAACTGCTTGGTCAGCACCGGATTGATAAGCATCCCCGCCCCGACGCTGAACATAAAAGAGACGACCGCCACCCCCTTGGGTATGCCCAGGGAGATGAGGATGGGCAGGACAATGACCCCGATTGCGACAACCGCGCCCGCGCCGAACATGCTGCTGAAAACAGCGGTGGTAACGATGCTCAGCAGCACCGCCACGATTACCGGCTTGTCCCCTCCCAGTTCCACGGTTTTGCGGATAAGCGTCGAGGCGATACCGGTCTGCAGCAGAACCCGGCCGAACCAGGCGCCGAATATCACG
>JAIRRR010000299.1 GCA_031255875.1 Treponema sp. | reverse complement strand
GAATCTCTACGACACCTTTGCGTGGCTCGGCTTTCACTGGGACGAGGGCCCCGATACAGGCGGCCCGGCGGCCCCCTACGTGCAGTCCGAGCGTTTCGCGCTGTACAAAAAGTACGCCGAAGAACTTGTCGGAAAGGGGGAGGCATATTACTGCTTCTGCAGCGCCGAGCGGCTTGAGAATGTCCGCAGGGAGCGGGAGGCGGCGCGCGCGAAAGGGGGCGGGGCTTCCCGGGAATCAGGCTACGACCGGCGCTGCCGCGAAATACCCGCCGAAGAAGGCCGCCGCCGGGCCGCCGCCGGGGAGCGCTGCACCGTAAGGCTCAAGATCCCCCTGGGCGAAGCCGGGGAACCCTCCCCGGCCACTGTCTTTACCGACAGCCTTCTGGGCGATATTGAATGGAAAAACGAAGACATTAACCCCGATCCGGTACTGCTCAAATCCGACGGCTTTCCCACCTACCACCTGGCAAACATCGTTGACGATCACCTTATGGGGATTACCCACGTGCTCCGCGCCCAGGAATGGCTTCCCTCCACGCCGCTCCACGTGATCCTCTACCGGGCCTTCGGCTGGGAGCACCCGGTATTCTGCCATCTGCCCATGGTCATGGGCCAGGACGGGAAAAAGCTCAGCAAGCGCCACGGGGCAACCAGCGTGGACGAATTCCGCCGCCAGGGATACCTTCCCGAGGCGCTGATCAACTATGTGGCGCTCCTCGGGGCCTCATACGAGGAAGGCAAGGATATCTACACGCTGGAGGAACTGTCGCGGCGTTTCAGCCCGGAAAAGCTCAGCAAGGCGCCGGCGGTTTTCGACTACAGGAAACTGGAATGGTACAATGGACAGTACATCCGCATGAAAAGCGACGGGGAACTTGCCGGGCTGACCCTTCCCTGCGCAGTAAGCGCGGGGCTTTTCGGGGCGCCCGGGACCGGGCCGGACGCCGGCCAGAAAAGCCTTTACACGGCGGCCATGCCCCTGGTAAGGGAGCGGATCAGCTTTCCCGGCGAGGCCCCGGAAAAACTCCGCTACCTTTTCAGCGAGCCGGAAATTCCGGCCGCAGAAGAATTTTTCCCCAGGAAGGCGGATCTCGGCACGACCATAAGGCTGCTCAGGCTTGGCCGGGAAATAACCGCCCGGCTTGCTACAGGCAGTGACGAAGAAGCCGAGGCCCTTGTCAAGGCAAAAGCCGAAAAAGAGGCGGTCAAGCTGGGCGACCTTATGATGCCCCTGCGGGTAGCCGTTACGGGCGCCCGGGTAAGCCCCCCCCTGTTCGGCTCGCTGCGGCTTTTGGGCGCGGAAAAAAGCCTGGCCCGGGCGGACCGGGCGCTCGCGAAACTGGAGGGCCGGGACAGCCCCTCCTAAAAGGAATAGCTCAGCAGCGTCTTTACAAAATAATTGTCCCGGTACTGCCCAAGCCCGCCGTCCCTGTCCCCGGCGAAGATCCCCCCGGCAACTTCCAGGGACAGGTCCCCCTCGGTCCAGGTGACGGAGGGGATAAGGTAACAGTCCCGGTCCTCGATACCCCAGATTGCGGCGGCCCGCAGTTCCAGCTTGTCCTGGACAAAGGCACGGGAGAGGCGCAGGGTCAGCCGGGTAGAAGTCGGCCTGCTCCCCGCCTCTACGTCAAAAAGCGGATCGGTCCCCAGCCTGTCATGCAGGAGGGTGATTTTCCCGTTCAGCTGGAAATTGGCGTTTATCCGAACAACCGGGATATCCCGGTCAAAGCCCAGGGACCAGGCGAGCGCCGGGTTGTACACCAGGCCGTCGTCGCCGGACAGATCCCCGGTAATATTCGCCGCAAGCTCCGCCCTGGCGTTAAAACCGAAGAGGACCTGGGCGTAGTCAACGCCGATATGGTGGTAGCGGTTATAGGTGACGTCGAACAGCGCCGACGGGTTCATGGCAGCTTCTACCGCCGCTTTATACGGCTCGGCGGCGGCAGCGGCATCGTCATCGGAATTACCGATCCCTTTCGCGAATATGTACGAGGTGTAATAAGCGATTAACGTTTCCTTTAAATTATCATACGCACCGGGGCCTATCCGGTACGAGGGCCGGGAATGAAGGCCGTAATAATACTGCGCGCCGAAATCCGCCGGCCCCAGAGTCGTGGTAAACCGCAGCCCGCCCTGAAAGTATTCCAGGGAGGATGTGGCGGGGATCAGTTCGGCAGGGCCGGAAAACGGGGCATCGCTTTGCGGCATTATTGCAATAAGGTCATCAAAAGTCAAACCAAAACCAGGAGGAAGCGTCCGGGCCAAAGGGGCCAGATCGGAAATGAGTTTTTCTTCCACACGGCCCGGAATCCGTTCCGCCTGCCGCAACTGCAACGGCTTCCAGCGGCCCTGCCCCGCGAAACGGTCGCCTTCGAACCAGGGGACAAAAACCCCCTCGATCTTCGTGAACAGGCCAATCCCCCAGGAGGCGCGGAGCATGGGGCGGGCGATTTTTAAAGCGCTAAAATCGGTCATGCGGCTCATATCCGAATAGTCAAAGGGGTTTGTCAGGTCCAGGGGCCCGAAAGAATCGGCCCGGCCCCAGGTGAGTTTCCTAAGGCCCCCTTCGACCATCAGTTTGCCGAAAAAGGCGCGGATATATGCCTCGTCAAAAAGCAGTATTTCCGCAGGTTCTTTAAAGTTCGGCGACAGTCTGAGGTTGATGACGGCGTCGGCATTGGAAGCCTCGGCGGAAAAGCTGAGTTCGCCGGAAAATATATCGCCCAGCTCTGCTTTTTTCGCCCTGTCAAGGGCGCCTTCATCCCCCTTGGCGAGGAAATCGTCCGGGAAGAACGTAATTCCTGCGGAAACCTTGCCGCCGATTCTCGCGCCCGCAAGGGGGGCTGCGGACGGGCCGCTTCCCCCGCCGTCCGGGCCGAAACCGAAGCCGGCGTCCGTGTCTTCGACGCCGCCAAAGCCAAAACCGGCGTCTTCCTGCGCGGGGACAAGCAGGGCCCGGCCCATCAGGACCAGAACCAGGATCGCGTGCCTTTTTTTCATCTCGCCGCTCTGCCCGTCTCAAGATAGCCGGTGGTAAAAACCGATTCCGGTATAGGATCGTCGTACTTGATAATATCCGTAACAAGGGAGGTAGAAGTCCCGCCGGCAAGGGTGGTCATCTTGGTAACGTGAACCGTGGGCCAGCCCTGGACATCCTTTATGCCGGACATTTCCACGGTTTTTACCAGCGCGCCCCTCCTGTTGTAAAGCTCAAGTTTGTAGTTTATCTCCGATTCTTTGCCTATCCACTGGACCATCCGGGAATACTGGTACGACCCGTCTTTCGGCCTTGACTCGATCACATAGCAGGCTATGCCGTTATACGCCTCCTCCCCGGCCAGGCTGTGGGTATCCAGGTCCGCGTCCCTGGAAGCCGAAGCAATGTCATCGTAGGAAAAGTCGGTCCCCATAAAGCTGTCGGAGCCTTCCGATGACGAGATCCGGCGCACCTTCCCCAGGGCGGGCAGGAATATCCACTGATCGTTCCCCCGGCCCTTGTTTTCCAGAGTGAGGAAACGGGTCCCCCTGACGCTGGGGGGGCGCTGGAACACGATCACCGCACGGGATTCTCCTGACGCGTTATCTTTTGAATACTGGTCCAGCATCTGTTCCCTGGTACTGCCGTCCCGGGCTGTTGTCAGCATCCGGATGCGGGTGGAAACGGTCGCCGCCTTTATCCGGTTCCGGGAGGCGCTGACGATGGCGGCGGCGTCCTGGGAAAAAACGGAAAGAACCGCCCCGAACAGCGCTAAAAGCGTAAATACAGTACGTTTCATATCTTCTCCTTGCGGCCAAGTATAATCTTGCGGATAAAATCCTTGCTGAGCGCGGTTAGCAGTACCGGTATTACCGTAAGGCTTACGAGGGCGCTGGTACCCATGGTCAGGGTGATGAGGCCTCCCAGATCGCCGAGCATGTTGAACCGGGAAAGCATCAGTACCGCGAAACCCGCGCCGACGGAAACGGCGTTTATCAAAATCGCCTTTCCCGATGTCGCGAAGGTACGGCGCAGGAAACCGCCCTCTTCCCCGTGCAGGCGGTACTCCCGCTTAAAAGCCTCGATATAGTGAATGGTATAATCAATGCCTATCCCTATGGAAACGCTCGCCACCATGGAAGTCCCGATGTTGAGCTTTATACCCGCAAAACCCATTACCGCAAAATTGATAAGAATAGTAATGGTGAGGGGGATAATGCCGATAAGCCCCATAACGCACGAGCGGTTTGACGCGGTCACGATGATAAAAACCAGGAAGAGCGAAACAAAAACCGAGATAAGCTGGGACTGGACCACGAGCGTGTTCAGGGACGCTTCCACCATGCTTACCCCGCCCAGGGTCGTCCTTACGCCCGGGGGGAAATTCGCGGCTATGTAGCCCCGCATGGCGTCAAGCGCCACGTCCGTATCGCCCTGCCCCACCGTGCGGAGCTGCACCACGGACCTTATGGCAGTGGGCTCCAGGGGATCGTTGGCGTACTCGCCGATATTTCCCGAAAGGAGGACCAGGTAATTGGACACCAGGCGCTGCAGTTCTTCCTTTGTTTTTTTCCCGTAACGCGCCGGATCGGCGGGAATCTCGTAATAGGCGGCCCCGTCGTAATTTACAAGCCGCTTGAGTTCCCACACAAGGGCGTTGGCGTCAATGTGCCGGCCCGTCCCGGCGGCGCTGTCCAGAAGGGCGAAGAGTTCTTTCCCGGTGTAGGCCGCCGAGTCCCGATCTTCCGCGCCCCGGGCAGCGGAAGCGCCGCCGCCGGAATAACCCTCTTCGGCAAAGGCCGGGCCAAAACCGTCCCCGTCGGAAAAGCCGAACGTATCTTCGCCCCCGAACCCGAAAGCGTCTTCCCCGCCAAAGCCGAAATCTTCTTCCCCGCCTTCCGCGAAAGCAGAGGGCGCGAGGCCTTCGGGGCTTTCATCGGCGTTGAAAACCTGGTTGATCCGCTTTACAAGGTCCGTAAACCCCATCACCTTTCCCGTTTCCGCGACATTTTTGACAAGATAGGCGCCCAGACCGTCCACGGCGCGCAGGGTGTCGGGGTGGAGCAGGGTTTCGCTGTCGTCAGCCTCCACGACCAGGTTTACCACTTTGGAGCCGCCGAATTTTTCCCGGATAAACGCGTCGGATACGTAGATATCGGTCTCTTCCCTAAAGTACTCTACCATTATATTGTCAATGACAATTTTGGAAAGGCCGTAGAGGGAGACGCCCAGGACGATCGCGGTAAGCGCCAGGATAAAACGCCTTTTCCGGACAACCGATAAAAAAGTACCGGCAATCGCGGCGCTCAAAGAATCGAATTCGCCGTTCCCGCCGGGAACAGCATTGCTGCCGCCGCCCGCTTCCGCCGGAACCTTCCCGCCCTTCCTCCCGCCAAGGGGTTTGGGCCCCCGGATCAAAAGCAGCGACGGGATCAGGGTTACCGCTACCGAAAAAGCGGCGAGCACGCCGAAGCTGGAAAAATAGCCGAATTCCCTGATGGGCAGCACCCGGGTAAAACAGAAAGAAACAAAGCCGACAAAAGTAGTAAGGGCGGCCAGAAAAACAGGCTTCCCGATTTTGCGCAGCAGGCCCAGGACAAACCCGAAGTGCTCCTCCCGCGTCATGGGGCGCGCGCCCCTGTCGTCCATATAGTGGGTTATCACGTGGATCCCGTAGGCGCTCCCCACCGCCACAAGAATCACCGGAAGCACCGTGGATATGACCGACAGCTTTACGCCGAAAAGCGGCATGGCCCCGATGGACCAGATCGCGCTGATGACCACGGTAAGCAGGGGCAGGACCACGGCGGTCAGCCGCCTGAACGAGAAAAAAAGCGTGGAAAGGACAACGACCACGACCAGGGGCACGAGGAGCGCAAGGTCTTTGTTGACCGCCTCGTTAATGGTGGCGCATATTACCGGCATGCCGGTGACGTAGACTTCGGCCATGCCGTCGAACATTTCCCACGCAAGGTCCCTCATGCTGACATAGCTCGCGATAACTTCGGGATCCCCCGCTTCCTGGGCGGAAATCTCCAGGGGGATCAGTATCTGGGTAGCGCTAAAGTCATCGGAGACCAGGGTCCTCTCGTACATATCCCACGAGAGGATGCGTTCCCTTAGGGCTGCCACCTCGGAATCCGTCCCGCTAAAACCGCCGGGGACCAGCTTTTCCGCCACAATGGCGTCCCCCCTGGCGGTAATATAATCGGTACTGATGATCGAAGTTATGTTCCCGGCGATGTCAATTTCCTCGATTCTGCTGACATATTCCTTGATTCTGTTTAAAAAAGGGCCGTCAAAAACCGTGCCGTATTTTCTCTCAAGGCCGACAAGCACAAAGAAAGTACTGCCGAAAACATCGTTGATCCGGTCCGAGGTCAAAAGGGCGGGATCGTCCCCGGGCACAAAACGAAGGTTGTTGTTGTCCAGCTCCGCCCGGGGAAGCTGGATCGCGAAAAATACAGTAATAAGGCCGATAAACGAAACGATGAGCCAGGGACGCCTAAAAAATCTCTCCATATTGTATCCTCTAGCAGCCTGCGTACTTGCGGGTTTTTTGCATATATATGCAAAAAAATCCCGATTAATAGCCGTACTTTGGTGTTTGTAAGGTATAAATATTCATAAAATGAATATTTATACTATTCTGTGCGCGGAGCGCGACAAACTCCCGGTGTCGGTTCCGGGCGAATGAACTACCTCGCCCTGAAGGGCGAGGTATCAGATTTTTCTCTGAAAAATCTGTCGTTGAATAGGAAATTATCTATACTGCGCGGTTTCATACCCCGCCATCTCTGCGGCAGTAAAGATTCACCCTAAAGCTCCCCCGCGCAAGCGGGCTCTTGGGTATTACACCCGCGCCTTCCAATAAGGATCCTGTTCAAAGGCTAGCGCGGCCTCATACCCTTGTCAAGCATGGACGCGGCGTATTCCTAAAAACAGCCGGACCGGGAAGATCTTTTATGGACGAATCGCGCGAATTTTTGAACTATCCTGCAAAATGTAGGAAAATAATTATATTTTTTATACAGTTTATGCATTTACAGAGGATCGGCACGAAGTCTACAATATAAAAACCTAGCCGGTTCTGCACCATTAAGGAGGTTAATAATGACTATAATCGGGGAAAAGATCAACGGCTCAATCCCCTCCATGTCCAAGGCAATTGCCGAAAAAAATGAGGATCATATCAAAAATCTGGCGGAAAAGCAGTCCGGCGCGGGGGCTTCGTTTATCGACGTCTGCGCGTCTGTCGAGCCGGCCCGCGAGCTTGAAACGCTTCACTGGCTCATCGATCTGGTCCAGGGCGTGACCGACACCCCCGTCGCCATAGACAGCCCCAACGCCAAAACCTGCGCGGAGGCGATCAAATTCTGCAAGAGGCCGGGGCTTATCAATTCGGTCTCCATGGAAGGCGACAAGATCGAGCAGGTTTTCCCGGTTATCGCCGATACCAAGTGGGAATGTGTCGCCCTGCTCTGCGACGATACCGAGATATCCAAAACGATAGAAAAGCGGCTTGAAGTGTTCGCCCGTATCATGGCGAAAGCCAAGGAATACAAAATCGATCCCAAGCGTATCCACATCGACCCGCTGGTCCAGATGCTCTGCACTTCCGAAGACGGCATCGCTTCGATTACCGAGGTTATGAGGACCATCAAGGGGCAATACCCCGCGATCCACATTACCGGCGGGGCCAGCAATATCTCGTTCAACCTCCCGGCCCGCAAGTACGTCAACCAGGGATTTATCATTCTCTCCATGGCCGCCGGCATGGACAGCGCCATCCTGGACCCGCTGAACAGGGACATGATGGGCCTTATTTACGCGGCGGAGGCCCTGCTCGGGCAGGACGATTTCTGCATGGAGTATATTAAAGCGTTCCGCGCGGGCATATTCGGCGGCGACGCCAAGCCCAAGGCGGGCTGATTCGCCAGGCGGGTATCCCGGCCTGGCTGAACCGCCGCGCCTTTGAAATTCAAGGCGTTAATACACAAAAGTTTTTTGTGTTTATTAATTTAATGTTTGGTTAAGGAGAAAGTTGGTATGGGTAAACTGGAAGAAATTGCCGAGGCGATAGAGGGCGGAAAGTCCAAAATTATCGCGGGCCTTGTGGAAGAAGCTCTGGCCGAAGGGATCGATCCCCTCAAGATTCTGAACGAAGGGATGATTGCCACCATGGGTAATGTGGGCGAAAAATTCAAGAAAGCCGAGATCTTTGTCCCCGAGATGCTGGTTGCGGCCCGGGCCATGAAGAAGGGCGTAGAGGTCCTCAAGCCGAAGCTGGCGGCCGGAGCGGCTACCGCCGCGGGCAAGTGCATAATCGGGACTGTGTCCGGCGACCTTCATGACATTGGCAAAAACCTGGTCGGCATGATGATCGAAAGCGCGGGTTTTGAAGTGATCGATCTGGGGGTGGACGTGCCCGTTGACAAATTCATCGAAACCCTCAAGGAAAACCCGGACACCAAGGTTATCGCGGTATCGGCCCTGCTGACCACCACGATGCCCGCCATGAAAGACACGGTAGCGGCGATAAGGGCTTCGGGGCTTAGCGGATTCAAGATCATCGTGGGCGGCGCCCCCATCACCCAGGACTACGCCAGCCAGATCGGCGCCGACGCCTATGCCCCGGACGCGGCAAGCGCGGCCGTAGTCGCCAAGCAGCTGTCCGCCGCCTGAGTTTGCCTTTTCGCAGCGAGGGGCGGTTTCAAAACCCGACCGGTTTTTGAAAAGCCCCGGCTTTAGTTCCATTTTTCAAAAAGTCCGCGGCGGCGGCGAGGTTTTGCTGCCGTCGCGGTTATTTTTTTGCCGGGTTATGGCTTCATCTTATTCGGTGACCGCGATCGCCACGGCGCAGAGAGGGATATATGGCTGATTCTATCGACGCGGTAAAAGAACTGGCCCGGGAGTGCGGTTTTTCCCAAACAGGGCTCCTGGACGTTTCCACCATCCAGGTACGGAAAGAGGTGCGGGACGCCTGCGCGGAAAACAAATGCGGGGCCTACGGGACAAGGTGGTCGTGCCCCCCGGGCTGCGGCAGCCTGGAAGAATGCGAGGCGCGCCTGAAAAAGTACCGGGGGGGCCTGATTCTCCAAACCACGGGGGAGCTGGAAGACGCCCTGGACGGAGAGTCGATGATGGAAATTTCCCAAAACCACCGCCAGCATCTGGAAGACTTTGGCGCCAGGCTCTACGATCTCTTCCCGAAAGCCATGCTCCTGGGAGCCGGGGCCTGCAAGCGCTGCGAACAATGCAGCTACCCGGATTCCCCCTGCCGTTTCCCCGACAAAATGCTCGCCTCTATGGAAGCCATGGGAATGGTGGTAAGCGACGTGTGCAAGGCCAACGGGCTTCCCTACTACTACGGCCCCAACACCATGACTTACGTGGGCTGCGTACTGGTAGAGTAAACCTCCGCGCGGTATTGGGCCGGGCTTTCGAGCAGGGCCGGAACCCGTATCCCGGCCCGCGAGCGGCAGCGGCCTGTTCCGGGCTACAGCCTCTTAAGGCATTTGCCGGCGAAAATTCCCGGGACGCGCTTCTCGTTCTCGATGGAGAGGACGCCGTTGACAAAAACATGCTTTACGCCCTCGGGCGGCGCGTCGGGGTTTCCCGAACCCGGGAAGTCCGCGCGCTCGCGCAGGCGCTCCCAGTCCAGAACGACCAGGTCCGCGTCGGCGCCCGGCGCGACGCGGCCTTTTCCGGAGCAGCCCATGGCCTGGGCCGGGATCAGCGTGCAGCGCCGCAGGGCCTCTGCAAGCGAAAGCCGCTTCGTCTCCTTGACCATTATGCGGAAAAACAGGGGGTACGTTGCCGCGCCCTGCGGGTGCCCCTGCCTGGGGGGATTCCCGATACAATCGGTGGACACCATCACGTCTTTAAGGGAATACGCGGTGAAAATATCTTCCGGCCGGCCGGGATCGTAAATCAAACTGTCATCGGGAAAATCGCGGCGTATTTCAAGGTACTTTTCAACATCGAGGAACTGCCCCGCGTATTTCCCGGTAGCGGCGCGGAACCTGTCAAAACAAAAATTACTGTCACCTATAATATATTCTTCATCAAACACCGGGCTTCCCGCGCCGGTGGCATAGGCGGTATACATCCCGCTGTCCACCCAGACATCGACGCCTTTGGCGCGGTAGCTGTCGATAATCTCTACCGCCTTTTTAAGGGCGTCTCCCACGAACATATACACCAGATGGGAGATAATAAGGCGGATGCCGAATTTTACCCCCAGTTCGAGGAAATCCACCAGAGAATCGGTGTCGTTCGGGTAGCGGCACCCTATATGGGCGGCAACAAGCCTGCCCGCGCAAGAGGCGGCCGACGCCATTTCCTCTATTTCCTCTCTGGACGCTCCCGGGGTGTATTCTATTCCGAATGAAATTCCCCAGGCTCCCTTTGAAAAGGCCTCTTGTACAAATTCCTTCATCTTCCTGGTCTGATCTTTTGACGCTCCCTGGTAAACGTCCCCCTGCCCGGCTTTTTCCCTTAAGGTGCTCAGGCCCGCCATCTCCGCCTGGTTGACAGGGTATCCGGACGATTCAAATTCGTTGAAAAACGTTTCGAAATCGGCGGGGCCCATGCCGCAGTTCCCGCTTAAAACAGTGGTCACTCCCATGGCTAAAAGTTTTTCCGCGCAGGGGATGTCGTTATCGCTGTGCGCGTGGACATCGACAAAGCCGGGGACCAGCAGCCCGCCTTCCGCGTCAAGAACCTTCGCCGCGTTCCGATTCTCCGCAGCGCCGGGGGAATAGATATCCGCGATTTTTCCGCCGGAAATTCCAAGGCTGCCCTTGAAATCCCGGCCGCTTCCAGGATCGATGATGCGCGCATTGGTAACAAGGTAGTCCAGTGTGGCCAAATACTTCCTCCATAAAAAATTTCCTTTGCAACAGGCTGCCCGAAGCCCCTTGTTCCGCCGGCTTTTGACACACCCCGCAGGGCGGCCGAATAGTTACCACCCATCTTATGTTCTATGGGAAAAATAGGCAATACCGGGTATAATGATGCGCATGGAAAAAACATTCAGCGCGGGGGGTAAAACCTACGGCGCGGGAAACCCCCTGATTATCGCGGAACTCGGGACCTCCCACGGGGCGGACGCGGGAAAAGCCCGGGAGCTGATAGACGCGGCGGCGGAAGCCGGGGCGGGCTGCGTCAAATTCCAAATGGTCTACGCCGATGAAATACTCCACCCGAACACGGGGCTGGTGGAGCTTCCGGGCGGCAGTACCCGGCTCTACGACGCCTTTAAAAGACTGGAAGCCGCGTCCCGGTTCTTCGCGGACGCAAAGGACTACGCCGAAAAGCGGGGGCTGCTCTTTCTCTGCACCCCCTTTGGGGAGAGAAGCGCGGCAGAGCTTGCGGCCCTTGATCCCGCGCTTTTTAAGATAGCCTCCCCGGAGCTTAACTATACCGCCCTGCTTGAGCGGATAGCGGGCTACAACAAGCCGGTCCTGCTCTCGTCCGGGGTTTCCCGGCTCGGCGATATCGAGGAGGCGCTTGAAATACTGCGCGGCATACCTGTCTGCCTGCTCCACTGCGTCACCGCCTACCCCGCCCCGGAGACGGAGTACAACCTGCGGGTCCTGAAAAGCCTCCGCGCGGTGTTCGGGCTAAGCGCCGGGGTGAGCGATCACAGCCTTGACCCGGAACTGGTGCCGTCCCTCGCGGTCGCGATGGGCGCCGTTGCCGTTGAAAAACACTTCTGCCTTTCCCGGAAAGACGGCGGCCTGGACGACCTGATAGCCCTGCCCCCCAGCGATTTCAGGCGCATGGTCCTGGCCGTCAGGAGGGCGGCGGGCATGGAAAGCGGGGCGCTTGTGGCGGAACTTGCCCGCGAGCGCGGCGCGGATCTGGTGGAAGCGGTGCTTGGCGACGGCGCAAAGAGGCTTGCGCCCTCCGAGCGGGCCAGCTACGGGAGGACCGGCCGGTCGCTCCACGCGCTGCGGGATATCATGCAGGGGGAGTTTATCCGGGCGGACATGTTCGGCGCACTGAGAACGGAAAAAAACCTGCGGCCCGGCCTCCCGCCCTCGTGGGCGGGGAGGATTACCGGCAGGGTAGCCCGGCAGCCCATCCCGGCAGGCGAAGGGATACGCTTCGAGGATCTGTGAGGGCGCGGCCAGGGTATCGCGCCCGGGCGTTCCGCCTCATTCCAAAGCCCTGTTGTCCCGGCGGCCCGGCCGCATGAATCTTATTCCCCGATATAAGTACGCCAAATATCGATTAAATAATTGGGGGTTTCCCAACTGCCGTTGACTCCGCCAAATACATACAAATACCCGTCCCGTATTA
>JAIRRR010000291.1 GCA_031255875.1 Treponema sp. | reverse complement strand
TGCGCGGCGGGCCCGCCGTATGGTAACAGGCCCCCCTCCTGCTTGACAAATTTTTCCGGAATCGTATACTTTATATCAAAGGGGATTTTCTTTCCCTTATTCCCGTCTTTAGGAGGTTTACATGGGCTTACGCAAAGCCGAAAGCGCGGACAGCGACCCTTACGGTAGTAGTAAGAACAGTACCGCAAGCCGCGGGTGTCAAAGCCTTTGCCTGTGCAAACCGTCCGCGCCTGCCTTGCCCTGATCTGTTCCGGTTCTCTGTCCTCCAGGATCCGCGCGTAAATAGTGTGTCGCGTATTTTGTTCCGGTTTTCCTGCCCGGATCTTTCGATGTTTTGTAAGCGTTTCCAGGGTTCCCGTTACAAACTTTAGGAGGATGATTCTATGAAAGAGCAATTACTGTTACTAATGGACAACGGCCAGATTGATATGGCAAGGCTCAAGGCATTGCTCCCGCAGATGAACACTGCGGATATTGCCGATGTTTTCGAGGGCTTAAGCAGGGAAAAAATAATCCAGCTTTACCGTATGCTGTCAAAAAGCATGGCGGCCGACGTGTTTTCGTATATCGACGCGGACGAGCAGCAGATTATTATAGAAGCGCTTACCGACAGCGAAATCGGCGAAATCGTGAACAGCCTGTTTGCCGACGACGCGGTGGATTTTATCGAGGAAATGCCCGCCAACGTGGTAAAGCGCGTATTGCAGAACGTCAACCCGGAAAAAAGAACCGTCATCAACCAGCTTTTGCGCTACCCGGAAGATTCCGCCGGGAGCATCATGACTACCGAGTACGTCGATCTGCGCGAGGACGCCACGGTCCGGGAGGCGTTTGACGCTATCCGGGAAACGGGCCTTAACAGGGAGACTATCTATACCTGTTATGTGATTCGGCGCGACAGAATGCTTGTCGGCGTGGTTTCGGCGAAAACGCTGATGCTGGCGAAGCCCGACGAGCGGATTGGCGACATTATGGATACCAAGCTTGTCTTTACCCAGACTACCGACGATCAGGAAAAGGTTGCCGGCATGTTCAGGAAATACGGGCTGCTCGCCATGCCGGTGGTCGATACGGAACAGCGGCTTGTCGGCATTATTACTGTTGACGATATTGTGAATGTTATCGAAGAGGAAAACACCGAAGACTTTGAGAAGATGGGCGCCCTGGCCCCTTCCGACGAGCCCTACCTTAAAACGAGCATCCTGAAGCTCGCGAGCAACCGCATAGTCTGGCTCCTGGTGCTCATGCTGTCGGCGACGATCACCGGCAGCATTATCTCCGGCTTTGAGGAAGCCCTGGCGGTGCTGCCCGTCCTGGTCGCCTTTATCCCCATGCTGATGGACACCGGCGGGAACGCGGGCACCCAGGCGTCGACGCTGGTTATCCGCGGCATGGCCCTGGGAGAGATACGGTTAAAAGATATGCTGCGCGTGTTCTGGAAGGAGATACGCATAGCCGCGCTCTGCGGCATAGCCCTGAGCTCTATCAATTTTATACGCATTTATCTTATGAACGGCAGGAACGCGGCGCTGTCCCTTACGGTTACCTTGAGCCTGTTCGCGACGGTGCTGACGGCAAAAAGCGTGGGCTGCATACTGCCCATGTTCGCGAAACGGTTAAAGGTGGACCCCGCCATAATGGCCGCCCCGCTTATCACGACGATAGTGGACGGCGCGTCGCTGGTTATCTATTTTTCAATAGCCAAGGCGGCGTTCAACATTTAGGGAAGCTCCGGAAGACCCGACCGGGCCCGGAGCTTCCGGCAAGGGCTACGGCGCCTTGATCTGCCCCACGAGCCCGCGCCTCCTGCGGATGAGCTGGAGCGTCACTACCGCGGCGATAAGGACCAGGCCGGCCGTATCGGTGACGAGCCCCGGATGGATGAGGCAGAGGCCGCCCGCTACAGCCATGAGCCGCTCCGGGATAATCGCCGGGATGAACATATAGCCTTCAAGGCCGGTGGCGAGGCCGAACATCCCGATTACCGAAGTGATGACGATCCGCACGACATGCAGGATATCCGTATCGATGAGGAGCATCTCCGGGCTAAAGGCGAAGATATAGGGGATGATAAAGGCCGTAATGGCAAGCCGGGTCGCGATGACCCCGGTCTTTATGGGATTGGACTTGGCTATGGCAGCGCCCGCGTACGCGGCCAGGGCGACGGGGGGCGTAATGTCCGCCACGATGCCGAAGTAAAACACGAACATGTGGGCCGCCATTATCGGGACTCCCATGCGTATCACAATGGGCGCGGTAATGGTCGCCATGATTACGTAGTTCGCCGTGGTGGGAATCCCCATGCCCAGGATAAGGCAGGCGATCATGGTAAGGACCAGGGCGAGGAAGAGGCTGTTGTTCGCCACCGTAAGGAGCAGGGCGATAAGGACCTGGCCCAGGCCGGTGAGCGACACGATCCCCACCACGATGCCCGCGATGGCGCAGGCCATGGCGACGCCGATGGTGTTGCGGGAGCCCGCCGCCAGGGCGTCGAGAAAACTTGCCGGCGTAAAGCGGGTGTCCTTGCGGAACATGCTGACCACAATCGCGGTGACAATGGCGAAAAGCGCGGCATAGGCGGGGGTAAAGCCGAAACTCATCAGGGCCACGAGCACGATTACCGGCAGGAACAAATAGCCCCGGAAAACGAGCAGCTTCCAGAAATTGGGTATCTCCTCCTTGGGCAGCCCCCTGAGCTTAAGTTTCTTTGCCTCGAAGTGGATCATCAGGAAGATGCCGGTAAAGTAAAGCACGGCGGGCAGTATCGCGGACACGGCGATCACCGGGTAGGGTATGCCCGTCAGCTCGGCCATGAGGAAGGCGGCGGCCCCCATGATGGGGGGCATGATCTGGCCGCCGGTTGACGCGGCGGCTTCCACCGCCGCGGCGAATTCCGGCTTGTAGCCGATCTTCTTCATTACCGGGATAGTCACGCTCCCCGAGCCCACGGTGTTCGCCACGGAGCTTCCCGAGTACATGCCCTCGAAGGCGCTGGCGATGACCGCCACCTTCGCCGGCCCCCCCGAGGCGAAGCCCGCCACGGAATTCGCCAGGTCTATAAAGAAGGAGGCGATCCCCGATCTTTCCAGGATGGCGGCCAGGAAGATAAAGAGCACGATAAATGTCGAGCATACCCCGATGGGCGTGCCGATAATGCCGTCGGTGGTGTAGAAAAGCTGGTGGACGACGCGCTTGAGCGAAAAGCCCGCCGCGAACGCGTAGGTAATAAAACCGGCTGCCACGACCAGTATCGGTATGCCTACTACCCGGCGGCACAGTTCCGCCAGGATGAGTACCCCGGCTATGCCCATCACTATGTCCAGCGGCTGGAGCATTATCGCCCGGTTGATGATCTCCTGGAAATTGATCACATAGTAGAAGAACGAGACGGCGCCCAGCACGCCCAGCACGAAATCGTACCAGGGTATGTGGTTAAGCCGCTTGGTCGTGCCCATCTTTACGGGGTAGAGTATGTACCCGGCAAAAATGAGTATCCCCAGGAAGGCGCTCCGGCGGACCTGCTCGGGCAGGGATACTATCAGGGTTACCCAGACCACGTAGACGGTAAAGAGGAGCAGGAGGCCCTTGACAAGGTAGTCGGGGATGCCGGAGAAACGGCGCACATTGGATTCCCGGTCAAACTGGGCTATCAGTTCTTCCGTCTCCCGCTCGCTTAAAACATGAATTTCCTTATCCTTATGTGCCATGTTACTCTCCTGCTTAAAAAGCGGCGGCATTGCCGCTTGCGCTGATCGGACATGAACGCCCCGCGCCCATGACTTCCCCCTGTATCCTGATATGGGCGTTTCTGCCGCAAAGGCCCCGCAGGCTTACCGTCTCGCCGTTGATATACAAAAGGTGGTCGGAAACGGTCCCCACGATATAATCGAGCCCGCGCGCCCCCTTCCCCGAAAACCCGCTGAGTACCAGGGCGTCCCCGTCCCGGCCCAGCGTAAGGCCCTCTTCCAAATCGGAGGGCATCCCCGCGCCGAAAGAATAAAAACGCGCCTCCACCGCGCTGATGCTGCCGTCGCGGCCGACCGCGAAAGTCTCCCTGACCGGGCTGTTGTTTACCGAGTGGACGAACTCGACGGAGAACCGGGGCGCGTCTTCCCGGGCTTCCCCGCCCTGCCCCGCCCGCGTTTCCCGGAGCCGCCATTTCCCGTAAAGCCGGCCCGTGTCCGCGTCCCGGACCGTGAGGAAACGGGGGCCTTCCGCAAGAGACGGACCCCCCGCGCATGACAGGAAAAGCGCGAGAAGCGCCCCTGCCGGGAAAAAAACGCGCAAGGGATGGAGAGCCAAAACCCCGCAGGCCTTTGGGGTTCGGAAACCGTTTTTCCCCTGCCTGCGGACGGGCGGGGGGAAAACCATTGGAGCGGGCAGCCCGGCCTGTTGCCCGGCGCCGGAAATCCCGGCCGGCGGACGCGCCCTGTGCCCCAAGCCGGATTCCCGCCCCGCAGCGGCGCTATTTAAGCGCGCCGATTTCCTTGAGGTATCTTTCCGCGCCGGGATGGAAGGGCACGGAAATTCCCGACACCGCGTATTCGGCGGTCAGTTCCGATCCCTTGACATGGGCCTCGACTATCCTCTGCTTGTTCTCGAACAGATTCTTGGTCAGGCTGTATACCGTGTCGTTGGAAAGCTTGCTGCTGACGATGAAAGTGGCCTTAATCGCCACGGTTTTCACCTCGCTGTTCTGGCCCCGGTAGCTTCCGGCAGGGATGGGGTACTGGGTGTAAAAGGGGTACTTCTGAATAAGGGTCCGGGCGTGGGCGTCGTCAACATCCAAAACGACCACGTCCTTCCCGACGGCCAGGTCCACGATGGCGGTGGTGGGCGCCCCGGCAACGCAGAAGAAGGCGTCGATCTTGTTGTCCCTGAGAGCGTCGGCGGAAGCGCCGAAGCTCAGATTCTGCCTGCCGATGTCGTCAAAGGTGATGCCGTAGGCTTCGAGTATCTGGCGCGCGTTGAATTCGGTGCCGCTCCCCGCGTCCCCCACGGACACGTTCTTGCCCTTGAGGTCGGCTATGGTCCGTATGCCCGACGCGGGGTTGGCCACTACCTGGCAGACCTCGGCGTAGAGGGCGGCCATGGTGGAAAAGTCGGTGATCTTCTCCCCGTTGAACAGGTCCACCCCCCGGTACGCGTAGTCCATGACATCGTTCTGGACAATGGCGAGTTCCACTTCCCCGGCGGCGATAAGCTGGATATTCGCCTTGGACGCGCCGGTTGACTGGATCGTGATGGGGATGCCGGTCTTTTCGGTAAGGATCTGCCCCACGGCGGACCCGTAGGCGTAGTAGGTCCCGGTATTGCCGCCGGTAGCCATCCGGATCTGCTGGGATCCCTGGGATCTGCCGCTGGCAAAAACCCCGGAAATCAGCGCGGCAAGCAGGGCCGCCGTCAGAATAGTCGTTTTAGCTTTCATAATTCTCCTCCTTAAGAAGATTGCCCCCCCGCGCCGCCGAAACCGTAAAACGCCGGGCGGGGATTGTTTTGTATAATTATACACAAATTAATCATTTTTTACAAGAACAATGAGTCAATAATTGCCGGTATTTTGAATTTATCAGCCCGCGCCGCCCAGTATGCCCAGCAGCCGGTCCAGGTCGTCCATCGAATAGTAATCGATTTTGATCGTCCCCTTTTCCAGGCCACCGCTGATCGCCACTTTTGTCCCCAGGGTGTCGATAAAACGCTGCTCCATCGCGGCCAGTTCCGGGTCGCGGGGGGGCGGGGGGTCCTTGTTGAGGATGTGGACCTCCACGGAGCTTTTCCCCTGGCCGGCGTTCAGGGCCGCCGCCCGCTTCTCCGCCTCGCGTACCGAAAGCCCCTTGCCGGTAATTTCCCGGAAAAGGGTCTCCTGGCCTGCCCCGTCCATCACGGAAAGCAGGGCGCGGCCGTGGCCCGGGGACAAAAAGCCGGAAGCCAGGGCGGCCAGCATGGGCCGGGGCAGCTTGAGCAGCCTGAGGGTGTTGGCCACGGTGCTGCGGTTTTTCCCGACCCGGGCGGCCACCTCGTCCTGGGAAAGGCCGGTAAGCTCCATAAGCTGGCGGTAGGCCATCGCCTCTTCCACCGGGTTCAGGTCCACCCGCTGTATGTTCTCGATAAGGGCGACTTCCATCCGTTTTTCTTCGGAATAGGCGCGGACAAGCACCGGCACCTCGGCAAGCCCGGCCTCCCTTGCCGCCCTGATGCGCCGCTCGCCCATGACAATCATGTAGGAGCCGTCCCCGGCCTCTTCCACAATGGGCGGCGAGATAATGCCGTGTTCCCGTATCGAGTCCGCCAGTTCCTTTATGCCTTCTTCGGCGAAGTCCTTGCGCGGCTGGCTGGGGTTGGCGGCGATCCGGTCCAGGGGGACTATGACGATCCCGTCTTTCGAGGCGGCCGCATCCGGGGGCGCGCCCGTATCCGCCTCAAGCGGGTCCGGGATTCCCGCGCCGGGCATAGCGGCCCCGTTGTACGCGAAATCTTCCCGGTCGTCCGGGGGGAACAGGGCGTCCACGCCCTTGCCCAGGGGGCTATGCTTTGAGGCCACGCTGCGCCACCTCCCGGGCAAGGCTCTTATAGGCCAGGGCCCCGGAACTTTGGGGATCGTATTTGGATATGGGGAGGCCGTGGGAGGGGGCCTCGGAAAGGCGCACGTTTCGCGGGATAATCGTGGCAAAAACCTTGTCCCTGAAATAGGCGCTGACCCGCTTTACCACCTCTTGGGCAAGGCGGGTCCTCTGGTCGTACATGGTAAAGAAGATGCCACCCATGGCAAGGCCGGGGTTCAGGCTTTTCTGGATGCGCTGTATGGTCTTGAGCAGCAGGGTAAGGCCCTCCAGGGCGAAATATTCGCACTGCATGGGGATCAGCACCGCGTCTGCGGCGGTCATGCCGTTCAGGGTAAGTATCCCCAGGGAGGGAGGGCAGTCTATCAGGAGGAAGTCGAATTTTTCCTTTACCGGCGCCAGGGCGTTTTTCAGGTAATAATCCCGGTTCTTCTGCCCGATAAGCTCCACCGCCGCCCCGGAAAGGTCGATGCTGGCGGGGATTACCGACAGGCCGGGGGTCACGGTCTCCCTGACCGCCTGCTCAACAGGAACCTTCCCCGAAATAAGCTCGTAGATCCCCGGCCTGGCGTTCCTTACCCCGATGCCGCTGGAAAGGTTCGCCTGGGAATCGAAATCCACCAGAAGCGCCGATTTCCCCTGTTCCGCCAGGTAGGCCCCGATATTGATCGCCGATGTAGTTTTCCCTACCCCTCCTTTCTGGTTCACAAAAACATAGGTGACACCCATGAGACTATTATACCAGATAAGCCGAATTATTGCTATTGAAAAATACGGAGGCGCGGGTTTATGATTATCATATGGGATCTGCCCCTGTCCGCCTGCTGGCCCTCGATCTGGACGACACCCTCCTGCGTTCGGATCTTACCATCTCGTTCCATACCCGGAACGTGCTCAAAAGGGCGGAGAAGGCCGGTATCACCGTGGTCCTGGCCTCGGGCAGGTTCCCCCCGGCAATGGAGCGGTTCAGCGTGCAGCTCGGGCTGAACAAACGGCACGGGTACCTGATCTGCGACAACGGGGCGATTATCCAGGAGACCCTGAGCGGAAAGGCGGTTTTCGAAGCCCGCCTGCCGCCCGGCGCGGCCCTGATCGCCTACGATTTAGCCGACGCCGAAGGTTTCCCGGTCCAGATCTACGAGGGGGATCTGATGTACATCTCCCGGGAAAACGAATTTACCGCCTATACCCGGAAACTTACCGGAATCAAGCAGGCGGTTCTGACGGATTTCCGCGCGAGGATCAAAGAAGGCTGTTACAGGCTGCTCATCCCCGGGGACCCGATGATACTCCGGCCGCTGGAGGGCCTTTTCCGCTCGTATATAGGCGACGAGGTGACGCTTTTTACCAGCAAGCCGTACTTTCTGGAGATCCTGCCGCCGGGGATAGA
>JAIRRR010000250.1 GCA_031255875.1 Treponema sp. | reverse complement strand
CTGTTAATGTTGCCAAATCTGATTGAATATTTTTTAACCGGGATTAAACACAGTGAATATACCAGTGCCGCCACATCTCAGCTTTATAATATGAAGTGTAAAACATGGGCAGAACCTTTGCTGGATAAATTGGGTATTCCCAAAAATCTTTTTACTCCAGTAGATCTCGCCGGGAGAATTCTTGGTTCCTTGAGTCCCGCAGTGGAGCAGGAAATCGACTGCCGGAATTTAAATGTTGTTTCCGTTGCGGGTCATGATACCGCCAGTGCCGCTCTGGCAGTACCCACCCGATGTAAAGAATTTACTTTTATTTCCAGCGGTACATGGTCACTCTTGTGCGTGTGTTCCGTTCGCCTACTAGAGGACGAGAGTATTATCCCTAAAAAGATAACTAATGAGGGAAATTGGGATGGAAGTTACAGACCGACTATCAACATATCTGGACTTTGGATATTGCAGCAATGCCATAAACAGTGGAACAGTACTGGTAAAACTTATTCTTACGATACCTTGGAGAAGATGGCAAAACGGGCGAAAAAACTACGCAGTTTTATCCGACCGGAGGATTTTGAAAAAATCGGCGACTACCCGTCCATGATCCGCGATTTTTGCCGGAAAAGCAACCAGCCGGTGCCGGAGGGGATAGGGGAAATTACCCTCTGTATTCTGGAGAGCCTTGCCTTAAAATACCGCCAAGTCTATGGTCTTTTAAGCACTCACGTACCGCAGAGGAAGGCTATATACGTGGTGGGTGGCGGTGTTAGAAACCATCTGCTCAACCAGTTTACCGCCAACGCCCTGAATATGCCAGTGGTGGCCGGTCTTGCAGAGGCAGCTACAGTAGGAAATGCCCTTGTCCAATTAGAAGCATTAGGGGAACTGCGCGGAGCGGATCAACGCAGCAGCATTATCGAGAATTCCTTTACGAGCGAAGTGTTCATGCCCCATGACAGGGACGAGTGGGATGAGGCATATAACCGATTCCAGCGTTTATATGAATAAAAATTGGACCGAAATTCATTATCCCCCGAACAAGATCGGCCCTACGCGCTTTTCAGCTTCCCGTGCAGTTCCCTGATGGCCTCCATCCAGCGCGGTATGTCGATGCTCTGGGGGCAGCGGGTCGCGCACTGGCCGCAGGCGACGCAGGAGGCTGCCTGCTCCTTTTCGCCCAGAAGGCCGTATTCCATTTCAAACAGGAAAGACCCCATGGGATGATGGTCGGACAGCGCGACCTGGTAGTTGTTGTAAACGGCCAGGTTCTTGGGAATTTCAACCCCTTCCGGGCAGTCCATGCAGTAGCGGCAGCTTGTGCAGGGTACGGTCGCCGAACTGCGGTAGGCGGCCAGGGCGTTTTCGATTACCCGGTATTCCTGTTCGGAAAGGGGCCTGAAAGGGCTCATGGTGGCGATATTGTCCCTGAGCTGATCCAGGCTGGACATGCCGCTCAGGACGACCTGCACGTTGGGGAGCGACGCCGCGTAACGGATGGCCCAGGAGGCGGGGCTGGCCCCGGGGTCGGCCTCGCTGAATATCTTGACGGACGCGTCGCAGAGTTTCGCCAGGGTCCCTCCCCGTACTGGCTCCATCACGTTGACCGGTATGCCTTTCCGGGTGAGTATCTCGTACTGCTCCTTCGCGTCCTGGAGATCCCAGTCAAGGTAATTCAGCTGAATCTGGGCGAAATCCCAATCGTACTTGTCAACGATCCTGCGCAGAAGCTCCGGCCGGTCGTGGAACGAAAAACCCAGGCGCCGTATCAGCCCCTGCTTTTGCTTTTCTTTAAGCTGCTCGTACACCTTGTTCTGTTCCGCTATCGGGAGGTGGGCGTGGTTGATGTTGTGCAAAAGGTAGAAATCAAAATACCCGGTCCTGCATTTTTTAAGCTGTTCGTTGAATATCCGGTCCACATCGGCGTAGGCCCTGACCGTTATCAGGGGCATCTTGGTCGCCAGGTTATAGCTGCTCCTCTCGTGGCGGGAAAGGGCCGCGCCCGCGAAGGATTCCGAATTGCCCTCGTGGTACATATAGGCCGTGTCGAAGTAGTTGATGCCCTGGTCCAGGGCAAGGTCAACCATCGCCGTGGCCTGGTCCGTGTCAATTTCATGGGAGCCGCTTTTGCAGGGAAGGCGCATAAGGCCGAACCCGAGCAATGAAAGCTCCCCGTTTTTGATACTTCTTTTTTCCATATCGTACCTCCTTGAAGCCGCCGCCCATTGCCGCGGGGAACCCCGGAAACCCCGGAGGTTCCGATGCCCTGTATAAAATAATATGCCGAAATTGCCCCAAGTCAAGCCGGCGGCGGTATCAGGCGGAGAGGAATTCGAGGGCTGGCGGCTGGCGGCGTTTTGTGGTAATATCGTAATATCAAATAGAGGTGAAAAATGCCATTACTGCCGTTTTCCAGCCAGTCGTCCGAGCTAAGCCAGGCGAAGCTGGCCGTCCTTATTGATGCCGACAATACGCAGCCCGCGATTATCGAGGGGCTTTTGGACGAGGTGGCCAAATACGGCGTGGCCAGCGTCAAGCGGATCTACGGGGACTGGACCAGCAGCAACCTCCGCTCGTGGAAAGACCGGCTGCTGGAATACGCCATCCAGCCAATCCAGCAGTTTTCCTATACGTCGGGGAAGAACGCCACCGACAGCGCGATGATCATCGACGCCATGGATCTGCTCTACAGCGAGAAACTCGACGGCTTCTGCATCGTCTCAAGCGATTCGGACTTTACCCGGCTCGCGGCGCGGCTGCGGGAAAGCGGGCGCACGGTCTACGGCTTTGGGGAGAAGAAAACCCCGCGGGCCTTTGTCTCCGTATGCGACAAATTTATCTACACGGAAATACTGCGCGGCGATTACCAGGAAGAGGCGGACGATGACGAGCTGAAACCCGTTGTGAAACACCGCAAGGAATTCAAGCTGGACCGGAAACTCCAGAAGCTGCTCCGGGACGCCGTGGAAGATCTGGCGGACGAATCCGGCTGGGCGGCTTTTGCATAGTCTCCAGCGATTCCGACTTTACCCGTCTGGCAGCGAGGCTGCGTGAAAGCGGACGCACGGTCTACGGCTTTGGGGAAAAGAAAACCCCCCGCGCCTTTGTTTCGGTCTGCGACAAATTCATCTACACGGAGATACTGCTGGAGAACCAGCTGGAGGCCGACGAGGACGACGCCAAGCCCGCGGCAAAGCCCAAAAAAGAGTTCAAGGTTGACCGGAAACTCCTCAAGCTGCTCCACGACACCGTGGACGACCTGGCGGACGAATCCGGCTGGGCCTTCCTGGGAGCGGTGGGGCAAAAGATAACCCTCCGGTCCAGCGAGTTTGACAGCCGGAACTACGGTTTCAAGAAACTGGGGGATCTCTTCCGGGCGGTAAGCCAGTTCGAGACCGAAGAACGTCCCCAGGAGAACGGATCCGGCAGGCACGTGTATATACGCTGGAAACGCCGGAAATAGTCCGGAGGGCAAACAAGCGGATTATCTCGCCGGGCCGATATGCCATGTGTCGAAGGCGTTTTGAATCGACCGGGCCGCGTCGCCGGAGGTTTTGGTTCCCATGCCCAGTTCCTGTAGCCCGTCGTTAATGGCGGCGCACACTTCCGCGGGGAAAACCTGGTCAATCGCCGCCGTGCCCGTCCCGTACTCCCGGACAAGCGCCGCCGCCGCCCTGCCTATGGGATCCAGCCCCAGGCCGTCTTCGTCAATGTCGACGCGGCTCGGGGTGGCTATGCCCCCGGAGCCCAGCAGCCAGGTCTGGGTTTCCCTGCCGGAAAGCCACTGCACAAGACTCCAGGCGGCCCGCAGCTCCGGGGAGTCCTCCGGAAGCGCGGCGTTAATGCCCCAGCCGGGGCCGGGGATAACCGAAGTGGATTGGCGCGGCCCGGTCCCGTCAATCTCCGGGAACAGGGCCAGCCGAATATCGCCCTGCCGCTCCGGCGGCAGGGCAAGCAGGTCCCGAACCCGCCAATCGCCGTCGATGAGATAGGCGGCCTTGTTTTCCAGAAACCGGTTCATCGCGTCCCGGTAG